>NZ_JBIKRX010000140.1:0-4287 GCF_044348915.1 Flavobacterium sp.
CTGTTTTTTGGTTTTCGGCTAAAGGGGAAAGCGAGTTTTTTGCTGCTTGATTTTGGTCTAATTGAACCCATAAATAGTCCAAAGTATCGGGAGAATTATTGGTATAAGTTATGGTTTCTGAACCACTCAATTTCGAGTTTTTATCATCTAATTCGATGTCGATTTTATAGTCAGCTTGTTGTTGGTAGTATGCTGGGCCTGGTGCTCCTGAGGCAGTACGGAACATATTGGGGGTTGCCAGTAAATCATACATTTGACTAAATTTATTGGAATCACCTCTGTTGGAATTGATTTGAGATGCCTCTGTTGGTTTGGTTTGTGCTAGAACAAAAAATGGAAATATAAATATTAAGACTATTTTTTTCATAGAAGAAAAGCTTTTATAGTTGGATTGTAATGCTTTGTTTTTTGTGAATCAGTATTTTACAGTTTTAGATTTTACGGTTTTTGTTAATATAAAACTTTTTTTACCACCTGAAACGTTGCTATTAATCATATTTTGTTGATCGGAGAAAACTTCAGTTAAAATGGAATTGTATATTTCAAGTGTATTTATCTTGGATATCCCTTTTATATTCCAATAGCAAACCAGTTCATCACCATCGATTTCTTGACTCAAAAAATTCATTGGTTTGAGCTGGCCGTTTACTTTTATAGAAAAATTAGCCATCAAATATTCTTTTAACAAAATTGACTCTTCGGAGGTTTGTTCTTCATCTCCAACAGCTATTTTCTTATTGTACTTTTTATCAAGTGCTTTGTTCAAATCGTCGATGTGAATACGAGAAGTGATTTGGAGCATTTTCTTTTCTGAAGCAAAATCGATTTGGTATAGAGCCATATGAAATTTATGCAAGGTAGCTGCAGATAAAGTCAAAAAAAGTATTGGTAATAAAATAGATAGTAGCTGTTTTTTCATTTTTCAAAAATAGTAAAACTTATGAGATAATACTTTTAGGTGTAAAAAAAAGAGAATATATTGGACCTTATTATTCTTCTGAAAGAATTTTATTGAATTTTGCTGCCAACGGAATGATCAAATACTCAATTTTTGTTTTGTTTTTTGTTTTTAAAGTTTCTGCAAACAACTTGTCTTCAATGCAATAATACTGAAATGCCTTGATATAGTCTGTAGGGATTTTAAGTGTTTGTGTAAAATAGGATTCGTCTTTGTAAAGGGCGTCGATTATGGCAAGCAATCTAATTTTCTTTTCTACTTCGATTTCTTTTTTGAGCATAGCGGTTCGTCCTGATAATAAATTTAAAAGGGCGTCGCCAGGGGTTGAATTTGCAGTAAATAACCTCCTTTCGGCAGGAGTGTATTTTTTTATTCCTCTTGGGGAAATCCCCAACGAGACTGCGTTAATTTCAGGGTGTTTGTTGACGATTACTTCCTTTAGTTCGGTGGTTTTTGCAATCATTTTTATGATAACAATGTCTGATTTTAAATCTTCGTCTTCAATGCTTCTTCTATGGTATTCTAAATTTACGGAGGAAAAAACTAATAAATCATCAGCTTTCGCTAAAATGAAGAATTCGCCATTGCTGTCGCTAACAGTGCTTTTTTCGTTTACTAAATTAACGATATTGACGCCTTCGGCACTACCTGAAGCTACGCTGATTTTTCCGTGGATTAATTTTTCGACGACAGATTGACTGTAAGTTAACTGGCATAGCAAAAGAAATAGAAAGAAGTCAAATTTTCGCATTCGGTGCTTTTATCATTTTTATAGTTGTAAAAGTATCTCAATTCCTTCCAAATTATATATTAAGGACTTCGTAAGAATTTGTTAATTTAAATTTTTGAAATGCAGCAATCATTAACTGATTTTATATCTTTATACCAAATTTATAGCACAAAGAGTATGAATAGAAAAGCAATTATAGCGAGCACATCAACACTGCACGGGGGTGATTATTTAGAGTATTTATTACCTGAGTTAAGAGTTCATTTTAAGAATTGCAAAACGATATTGTTTGTTCCTTTTGCCAGACCAGGTGGAATTTCGCACGATGATTATACGGCTAAAGTGGCGATGGCTTTCGTCAAAATTGGAATAGAAGTTAAAGGAATTCACGAGTACGAGGACTATTCTACCGCTATTGAAAGAGCAGAAGGGATTTTTACCGGCGGAGGAAATACTTTCTTATTGGTTACGCAATTGCATAAAAATGATATTATGATTGCTCTTGCCGAGGCTGTTAAAAACGGAACGCCTTACCTTGGGACTAGTGCCGGAAGCAATATTTGTGGCTTGACGATGCAAACGACCAATGATATGCCAATTATTTATCCGGCAAGTTTCAAAACTTTAGGGTTGATACCTTTTAATTTGAATCCACACTATTTGGATGCCGATTTGCAATCCAAACATATGGGCGAAACCCGTGAAACGAGAATAAAAGAGTTTCATTCGTTCAATAGTATTCCTGTTTTAGGATTGCGAGAAGGAAGCTGGTTGGAAGTGAAAGGAGATAAAATTGTTTTGAAAGGAAATTTGTCAGCACGTCTATTCAAACAAAACCAAAATCCAGTAGAAATGGAGCCAGGGACAGACCTAAGTTTTTTAAAATAAAAAACCCCAAACTTTCGTTTGAGGTTTTTAGAGCGAAAGACGAGGCTCGAACTCGCGACAACCAGCTTGGAAGGCTGGAGCTCTACCAACTGAGCTACTTTCGCAGTACAACGGTGCAAATATAAATAATAAGTTGGCTTGTTTGCAAGTTTTTTTTTGAAATTCTTGTAAATAGTTGCTTTTTTTTTATAACCAATTTAAAACTAAATCATTATAAATTCATTATTTTTATAGGATAATTGATTTAAGCGCGATTCAACAACAACTGCAGTAAAACAGTTTCTACTTGACCTTGCATTATTCAAAACTCAAAATAGTTTAATGTTAAAAATATAAATAGTGATGCGAAAATTTTTGATTTTACTATTGTTTTTTGCGGCATTTGGTTGTGAAAAGGAGTCTAAGAAAAGCAAGCCAATTCCAAAAAAGGTTGCGGTTCCTCATATTCAAGTCGAAGGAAGATCCGTTATGATTGACAGTGCTTTGTTGAATACTTATAGCAGCAATAATCTGAAAGACTTTTACTTTTTTACGGGTTATAAATCAGTTTGGCAATCCAAAAAAGACAGAAGTATCATTTTGGAGCAGCTATTAAGTTGTGAGGAGGAAGGGTTAAGTCCCGCTAATTACAATTGTGCATTATTAAAAAAGTATGAAAACAAGTATAATGTGCTTCAGGATAAAGAGAGGGCAAAATATGACATATTGTTCACCCATAGCTTTCAAAAGTATATTTTGCATTTGACTAGAGGAAGGATGAATCCCACTTATTTATATAAAAATTGGGACTTGCAAGAAAATACAATTAATATAAACGAAACTATAGCCCAATTGCTCAAAAGTGATTCTTTGGAGTATAAAATAAATCAACTGAAACCAAATCATGTTGTTTACAAAAGCTTGAAAAAGGCGCTTAAAATATTAAATAGCTATCCTGTAGATGATTTTACTCCAATTGCATTCGAAAATAAAATCGTTTTAAATGATACAAACCCTTCTGTTATTGAAGTAAAAAAGCGATTGATTTATTGGAACGAATTGAAGCCAATCGATAGTCTTTCCAGTATTTACGATAGTGAAACTAATGCAGCAATGCGGAAATTTCAAACCCGTCACGGTTTGGCCGCAGATGGAGTGATTGGGAAAGGTACAATTGATGCGCTCAATTTTTCAAAAAAACAGCGAAAAG
Organism: Flavobacterium sp.; assembly: GCF_044348915.1. GTDB lineage: Bacteria > Bacteroidota > Bacteroidia > Flavobacteriales > Flavobacteriaceae > Flavobacterium. Next base: position 3,766 of record NZ_JBIKRX010000140.1, read on the forward strand.
AGCAAATTCTTGCCAATCTCGAACGATGGAAATGGTTTCCAAAAGATATGGGAAAGGAGTATTTAATTGTCAATATTCCTGATTACAAGTTGACTTTAGTCAAAGATCAGGACACCTTGAGAACGCATAAGGTTATTGTCGGAATAGATAAAAGGCCAACGCCCGTGCTTTCGTCAAGACTAAGTAGTATAATATTGAATCCAACTTGGACGGTGCCTCCAACAATTTTAAAAGAAGATGTGATTCCAGCAATTGCAAGAAATAGGAACTATCTGGCGCAAACCAATATAAAAGTTTACAACAGCAATGGGGATGAGATCTCAGCGAGTAATTGGAAGCTTTCCAACGCGAAAGGCTATAGATATGTGCAAAGTCCGGGAACCTTTAATTCGTTAGGAATGGTCAAGTTCGTTTTTCCGAATCGGTTTTCTATTTACTTGCATGATACCAATCATCGAGATTTTTTTGGTAAGCAAAAACGTTCGTTGAGTTCAGGTTGTGTGAGAGTTGAAAACCCACTAA
>NZ_JBIKRX010000141.1:0-4261 GCF_044348915.1 Flavobacterium sp.
AGATACAATAGAAGGTCAAATATGGGGACAATCTTCGATGTGTTAATGAAAAAGATGGTGAAATTTGAATAAATATCAATAAAATCAATAGATAACAAGGGTGCTCTAAGCGCCTATACCTATATATTTTAATCCAACTTAACGAGTCCGTTTATCACGCTGGAAAGCATCCCTACTTTTGTTTTTTGGCGAGGAAGGATTCGTAGTGAATTTGTAAAAATGATGTTTTTAAAACGGCAAATAGTTAGTATTAACTATTATTATTTGATGCTTTTTAGCAATTAAAGCTTTTTTTATGTAAAAAATCTTTTGTACCTTTACATATTACTATATATAATAATAATCTTATGAAAAAATTGTACCCAAAAGGCAATATTAGTATACTATTTATTGCTTTATTTATTGCTTTTGGTGTGACCAACACACAGGCTCAAACATCGGACAGTTTGTATAAACCTGAACGGGAATTCAAAAACACGATTCGTTTTAATGCGACAAACCCATTGATTTTTGGTGGTAAATCTCTCATTTTTGGTTATGAGAGAATTTTAAAACACAATCGTTCCTTTTCCATTAATATTGGTCAGGCAGCCCTTCCTAATTTTGAAAATGGATTTTCAGATGAATTCAGAAGCAAAACCGTTCTGTCTCAAGGAGGTTTTCATATTTCTGGAGATTACCGTTTTTATCTTTCTAAACTCAATAAGTATAACGCTCCAAGAGGAGTTTACATAGGCCCTTATTATTCCTATAATAGATTCAGTAAAGGTCACGATTGGGAATACAAAAAGGATGAAACTAGTGCACCTAAAACAATTAATTCTGATTTAAGCCTTAAGATTCAGCAAATCGGTTTTGAATTGGGTTACCAATTTGTTTTTTGGAAACGATTTTCGGTAGATTTGGTTCTTATGGGTCCTGGTGTAGCTGCTTACAAAGTGAAAGCAACAGCAGAAGGAAATTTATCTGATTCCGAAAGAGAAGAATTCTTTGAAAATCTCAATGAGGCTTTAAAAGAAAAATTTCCTGGTTACGGCGGAACTATTGGGGAGAATGCAGATGGAGAATTTGAAAAAAATGGATCTGCAAGTACTACAAGTTTAGGGTTTCGATATATGATTAATGTAGGGTATAGATTTTAAGTAAAATATTAATTTAAGAACAAACAAATATGAAAATCAAATTAATTTTATCAGCTTTAGCTATTATTCTTTTAGCTGGATGTAGTCCATCTACTCAACTTGTGAAAACCTGGTCTGATCCATCCTTGAATGCTGCAACGGTCCCGGCTTTTAATAAAGTTTTAGTTATTGCTCAAATGAAAGATGATTCTTCCAGAAGAATTGCCGAAGACAAAGTGGTTGCTTCATCGGCTAAAGGGAATTTTATCGCTTCTTATAGTTATTTGAAACCTTCTCAAACAGATCATCAGCTAGTAGTTGGAGAATTACTGAAAGACGGTATCGAAGGTATTATTTTGATGCGTTTGACAGATATAGCAAAAACTACTGATTATGTTCAAGGTACCACTTATTACGGCGGTTGGGGATACGGACGCGGATATTATGGTGGTTATGGTTACGGATACGGCGGCGGAATGTATGGAACCCCAGGGTACTATGAGGAAAATAAAACCTATTATGTAGAGACCACTATTTATGATGTTAAATCAAATAAGTTATTATGGTCAGGAACCACTTCTACATTGAATCCGACCAAAGCCAATGAGACTATGGACGATATTATTGCAGCTGTTAAAACCGAGCTAAATAATAAAGGATTAATTAAAAAAGAAGAGCCTGTTAAGAAATAATCCTTCTTTTTTTCTGAATGGCATCAAACAGATTATAAACTTCGATTCAAAGTTTATAATCTGTTTTTTTTTAAATTGAAGTGATTTGTACATCTTATACCATAAACCTATAAAAAACAGCGCAAAAACATAGGCCATTTGTCACTCCGCAGGAGTCGCTGCGCGCGCGAGTAGGGGCGCTTTACGGCATGACAAACTGACTATTCAGAATGGATTAAAATATAGTTATGTTTGGTACTAAATGGTGCAATTTGTATCAGTAATATTGTAAATTTGCAAAATGAATAAGAGATTTTTGTTTTATTTTAGTTGTATACTTTTCGTAGTGACAAATTTGAGCTCTGTTGCTCAAAATCAAGAAGTTTCCGAAAAGGTATGCCCTGAAAAATCGCTACCCGACCTTTTTAAAAAGAAGGACTCGGTACACATATTGAAACCACGAAAAAACAGCTTCTTTTTAATTATACCCGTGATTGGATCTCAGCCAGCTACCGGGTTTTCGTATGGTGTCGTTACTCAATATACATTCAAAGGAAAAAAAGTTGATGACAAATATTCTTCTATTAATTTTGGAGCTACTTATACTGAAAAAAAACAAGTACTTCTAAATTTTAAGAATAGTGTGATGCTCAAGAATAACAGTCTTTTCCTCAGTGGAGACTGGCGTTTTTATGTGTTTTCACAAGCGAATTATGGGTTAGGAACAGATATTGTTCCACCAAAATATAGGGACTCAAATTTTGATTTGGAATCAATAAAGGAACCGATGGATTATAACTATTTTAAGTTTCATCAGACGGTTTCTTGGGAAGTCAAAGATAATTATTATGTTGGCGCTGGTGTTCATTTGGATTGGTATACCACTATAACCGATCAAAATCTTGATGTTGCCAACGGCATTTATACCAATCACTACAATTACAATCTGAAATATGGATTAGATGACGAAGAGTATGTAGTCAATGGGGTAAGTTTAAATCTGTTGTATGACTCTAGAGACAATCAGATTAATACCAATCGCGGAATGTTTGCTAATATCAATTATCGAATGAATCCTGCGTTCAATCAAAGTCAAGATGTTAGTACCGTTTTATACGGCGAATATCGCTATTTTTTGCCCTTGAGTAAAATCAATAAACAGCACGTTTTTAGTTTATGGGCCATGGGTCATTTTGTAACGACTGGTAATGTGCCATATTTGAATTTGCCTTCGATTGGATGGGATCAGAGAAGCAGGAGTGGAAAAGGATATGTACAAGGGTTATTCCGAGGTCAGAAAATGGTTTATTTTGAAACAGAATATCGTTTTCCAATCAGTTGTAATCAGTTGATTAGTGGCACTGTATTTGCCAATATGACTACTACAAGTGACAAAGATCGCGAGATCCGTTTATTCCAATATGTACAGCCGGCGGTTGGTGTAGGTTTACGTATTCTGATTGACAAAGCCACTCGGACTAATCTCGTAATGAATTATGCTTGGGGTCGACATTCTGACGCCTTTTATTTGAATGCTGGAGAATCGTTTTAGGTCATCAAAACAATATTAAAACCCCCAACTCATATCCATAATTGTATGATTTTGCTCCACCGTAACCAATACTTGGATGAATATAAAACATAGAATCTGGTGTGAATTTCCGACCAAATTCAATAAATGCAGAGTTTTGAAATCCCTCGATTGTATGATTGTATCTGAGAGCAGTATTTATACCAAACCAATTTTTACCCAAAAAGTAGAGAAACGTATTTTCAAATACAGTTGTATTTATGTCATTTCGTTCACTATCTCCCGCAAAACTTATTTGGTTTTCTACTAAAGACAACCATAAAAATTTCTTCTTGTTTCCAAGATAGTTCCCCATAGTAATGCTAGGTATAAACACCCATTTTCCCGTTCCAAAATTTGCGTCACTTGCCGAATTTGCACTTACTTTAGCACGAAGACCAATTCCTGTTTTATTTTTTACATAAGGAATGTAGGAGGCGGCAAGAATAAGGTCACCTAAGCCACTTTTGTTAATAGAAGATGTGTTTGTAGAGATTAAGGGGACATCAGCCCGCAAAAGCCAAGTTTTTTTTCCTATTGGATACAAAACTCTAAAATTTGTAGTGTTGAAAGAGCCGCTATCAGTATCTAAATATTCATTGAATAAAATTACCGATTTTTTAAAAAAATTAAAGCGAACTTCCATAAGTGGATTGGAGTATTTTATAGAGTCTTGCGCTTTTGCTGCAAATGATACTATAAAAACAATTGCTAGGAGTAAAATAGTTTTTTTCATTTTGGAGATTTAAAAGTCTTAGCTAATTTAGAAAATAATAAATAGTCATTCCTTAAAAACAAATTAACAATTTGATTGTTAATAACTTATGATAAAATAATATTAAAAAAGGCTCTGTTAAATTGCCAAAAAGTGTATATTTCGGTATAAAAAAGTGGCAATA
>NZ_JBIKRX010000070.1:0-14580 GCF_044348915.1 Flavobacterium sp.
ACGATTCAACCAAATCAAAGAGCAAATTGTTCTTTGGCTCGAATTTTTACTGCTTATTTTTGCAGATGTATTTTTGGTAAAAAATCTAAAAACTCAAAAAGTGGGTTCTTAAGGAATGACTAAATAAATATTCAACGTTTTTATACCATAAAAAAACCTCGAAAGATTCAAAACTTTTCGAGGTTTTTTGTTGACACACTAGCTATAATAAAATTAAGGTTTAACTGGGTACCCAGAATCAACATGAATCCTCGTTCTACCTGCTGTTGTATAATCTAATGTTTTAGCTACTTTATCATACGATGGAATCCCTTTTGTTTCGGTTTCGATAGCTGTGGTCCAGGGATCATCATTAATTGGATCGTAAGGGAAATACTTACTCAAACCTGAATTAGTTCCCGCAGGTTTAGTAATTTCAAGTAAAGTAGTATAATTATCATTATCATCGTCAACATCAAAAAAGTCAGGGATACCATCTTTGTCTGTATCATCCGCGTAAAGAATTTTATCCTCAGGTTTTGTCGGATAAAGAAAGGTATTCCTGTAGTCATAAACATAACCATCATTATTCAAATCTTCTTGATAAGAAAAAACGCCATCATTGTCCTGATCCAATCGTTGTATATTGTATAATTTGATACTAAAAACCAAAGGAGAATAAGCTGGGATTGAACCCGAACCTGAATTATAATATCCTAAACCTGAAGGCAAAAACATAATCCCAGAACCAAAATCAAAATAAGACACCGTACCATCACCGTTTATTTTTGACGTACCGGTCTTAAATTGTGGAAAAGCCTCGCTCCAACCTCTGATTACATTATTTAAACTCATTGTGGCTTGAGGAAATCGAACTTCTTCAAAAAAAGTAGCTGTCAGTTCAGAAGGTGGTGTAGCTGTTGCTGCACTAATAGATAAATAAGTTCCTCTGTAGGAAGTAAATACTCCGTCAACATTACAAGGGGAAACTCCTCCATAACCTGTGACGGCATCTTTTTTACCTTCTCTCAAAACCAAATAATACAAAGTGTATTTAATGTCGTTCTGAAGCACCTCTCTAGTCAATAATTTTGGGAAGGTTGGTGCATTTAAGTATGAATAGATAGAAGGTTGCGTTCCTCCTGCCGGTATTTTAGTAATCGTTACATCTTGGTCATCAAACTTACCTGGATTTTGAACTACAGTGATATAATTGGTTTTCAAATAGTCCTCAATCATGGCAATATCAGTTTTATATTGCTCTGCATAATCTCTTGGCGGCTCTACGGTAACATCAGGGTCATCATTGTTTGAACACGAAAAAGAAAGGGCTGCAATTAATACTATAAAATAAAACTTAAATTTGTTCATTATAACTCAATATTTAGGTGCGCAAGATACAATTTTGATTTATTTTTGCGTAGAATTTAACTTCGATTTTTGAAAATTTATGAGAATAGATAAATATTTATGGTGCGTGCGCTATTATAAAACTCGAAATATGGTAACCGAAGCCTGTAAAAAAAATCATGTCACTGTAAATGGACAGGTTGCCAAACCATCGAAGGAGGTTTTTCCTACAGATAAAATCACTTTTAGGAAAGACCAAATCACTCAAATCATCACTGTTTTGGACATTCCAGACAACCGTGTAGGTGCTAAATTGGTTGATGTCTATCGCAAAAATGAAACACCAGCCGAGGCTTATGAACATTTAGAATTGTTGAAGTTATCGAAGGAACATTACCGACGAAACGGAACCGGCAGACCCACCAAAAAAGACCGAAGGGATATTGATGAATTTGGAAATAGCCCCTCCCCAACCCTCCCCAAAGGAGAGGGAGACGAGTCTTGATAATTTTAATTACTAATTCAAACAAATCTGAAATCTAAAATCATTTTAAAATGAGCAAAAACATCATATTAACACAGCAGGAAATTGAGCATACTATCAAAAGAATAGCTTATCAAATCTATGAGACCTTTATAGAGGAAGACGAAATTGTTATCGCAGGAATTGCTTCCAATGGATTTGTTTTTGCTAAAAAAATTGCAGATTCACTCAATACCATTTCCCCTTTGAAAGTTTCACTTTGCGAAGTTCAAATCAACAAACATATGCCTGTAACAGACGTAAAAACCTCTTTAACCACAGAAGAATATACCAACAAAGGTTTGGTTTTAGTAGATGACGTATTGAATTCAGGAACAACATTAATTTATGCCGTTAGACATTTCCTAGATGTTCCTTTAAAGAAATTCAAAACAGCGGTACTTGTAGATAGAAACCATAAAAAATACCCTGTAAAAGCTGATTTTAAAGGTATTTCGCTTTCTACCTCATCATTAGACAATGTAGAAGTTGTCTTCAATGAAAAGGGTGAAAATTATGCCTATTTAAGCTAAAAGAGCAAAAATATCTTGGGTGGTTTCGTCTTTGCTTTTGCCATCGATAACCACCTTATGTTGCGCTTGGTTATAATAGTAACTTCTTTCGAAAAGGTGAATGGCAATAAATTCCTTGAGTTCTTCATCTGTCTTATTGGCTATAATAGGGCGTTTGCTTTTATTGGTAACCAATCGCTCAAACAAAGTATCAACAGAAGCTTTGAGGTAAACAGATAGAATATTTTTACCTTGGAGCAATTCATGGTTATTGGCGTAACAAGGTGTTCCTCCTCCTAAACCAATAATTAAATCCTCGGGCGAGTCCAACAATTCGACAAAAAATTGTCTTTCCAATTTTCGAAAATAGATTTCCCCATGTTTTTGAAAAATTTCATTTATCGACAAATTTGTTCTCTCCTCGATACTTTTATCCAAATCTACGAACGGAATATTTGTAATTTTTGACAATCTATTGGCAATTGTGGACTTTCCACAACCCATATAACCTAATAAAATAATTTTTCTCATATGAATAAAGCCTTATATACTAAGGCATTAAGTGCTTTTGTTTAAAAAAGACAAATTTATAATAAAATACCTTTGAAAAATTAAAAATAAGACCTTATATTTGCACCCGCATTCAAGAAAAGAAAAAGACTCGATAGCTCAGTTGGTAGAGCACAACACTTTTAATGTTGGGGTCCTGGGTTCGAGCCCCAGTCGGGTCACAAATTTTGTGATTATCAAAAAAATTTTCTTGAATCAATGACTCGATAGCTCAGTTGGTAGAGCACAACACTTTTAATGTTGGGGTCCTGGGTTCGAGCCCCAGTCGGGTCACAATTTTAAAGACAAATGTCTTGGGCGAGAAGTTTATCCCGAGCAGCAAAGCAAGCGGGAAGCCCCAGTCGGGTCACAAAATAATGCGCATACGTTAATAAAAACTAGAGAGTCTGTAGACTTGATAGCTCAGTTGGTAGAGCACATCACTCTTAATGTTGGGGTCCTGGGTTCGAACCCCAGTCGAGTCACAAAAAAATAGAGACGTTCGCTGAGGCAAACGTCTCTATTTTTTTTTAAGAGGCCACGTGGAGAAACGGTAGACTTGCCAGCTTGAGGGGCTGGTGCTCGCAAGGGCGTGCGGGTTCAAATCCCGCCGTGGTCACGAATGAATAGAAATGCTTCAAAAATAATCAAGTTTACTTGGAATTATTTTTGAAGCATTTCTATTTTCAAAGCGGAGCTTTGTGGGAAGGACGAAGTCAATCCCACCGTGGTCACAAAACACAAAAAGAACTGCTAAATCAATGATTTAGCGGTTTTTTTTATGAACTTTCCGGTATGTTGTCAATAAACTTAAATGGAATCAAGAATTAAGTAGAGTTAATCTGGTTAGTTTTTTTTTGATTGAAACTATTAACAGTGTTTTCAAAAGAACTCAATTAAAGATTTTAAGCATCCTTTGATACTTTGTTGTTATATCATTAAACATCGCTTTTTATAAAATAATAATTTTCCAAAAAAAGCCATAAATATGTGTTTGCGCATAAAATATGGTATGCACTAACAACTTATGCAAAACAAATACCTTTCGTATAATCCGGAAGATTTGATAGTATTGCTGCCGCCTGACTTTAATTCGTTACCCAAAACTGAGTCGATCTAACCCTGGTTATGTTTAAATACCCCGTAAAATAATAAATCCCAAAACTTCAGAGTCTTTTTTTGTATTACTTTTCTTTGCAAGAAAACAAGCATTTAGTTTTCTATAAAACACCCTTGTTATTCTTTCCATAAAACGACTTCATAAAAATCAAATTACCAAAAAAACTTACATATTTTTTAAATATTAAAAATAATAACATTTATTTAATGTGATATTAACAAAAATTTTGGTGAAAAAAGTTGGTGGAACATTTTTAACTCGTAATTTTGCATCCGACTCTGAATCTATACATTAATTAATGCCAGATTATAATAGTGGTTTCGAAATTCAATAAGTTTATTTTTTTTACTTTTTCATTTATTTTATTAGTCACTTTAAAAGCTAATTCTCAATCTATCGTTTACGACTCAATTGGTCAGAAAAAAGTAGCACTTGTTGATGTTCGTAAAACTTACGAAAGAGTAATCGATAAAGGGTATGCTTCTGTAGAAATGTTTGAATACCTAGGAACTTACTATTACAAAGACAAAGATTTTCAAAAATCTAAATTGTACTTCGATATGTTATTCAAAAAATACAAATTGTCGCAAATTTCACAAAATAGCATTGAGTTATATAAAACATTATTATAAATTGACTCAATATAAACATTAAAAAGCCGTCTCAAAATACATTGAGACGGCTTTTTATTTAAAAGAAAAATGTGTTGCATTTATTTTCCTTTGGTACTTTTCTTCAAGTCATCGCCTCCAGGAATATTCATTTTATCAGTAAGAACAGCGAGTTCATTTAAATTAAAATTACCCGTCAAAGACATCAAAACCGTTTGATTATCCTTATTTGGCTCTTCACTAAACATTACAAGCTCTTTAATTTGATTCTCGGCACTGCCAGATTTAACCCAAATTTTTAGATTGTTTCCATTGTCGTTTACCCTCATCAATTCTTCTAAACCTGCTGTTTTCAAATGCTTATCAACAGCAGTTTTCATATCTGCCGAAATCTTTGGATTCGAAGTTGTATACACCTTGAGATTATCTAATTTTTTAATCAAGGCCAAATATTGCTGGGTTTCTTTGTCGTTGGTATCAATTTGCACGCTTCCCATCATTTGAAACATTTTTTTGTTCACAATTACGGTCGACACACCTTCCTGCTTATCGAATTTGTCAAAAGCGGTTTGCCCATTTGCAAAAGTAGAAACTATAGAAAAAACAAATGTTATTATATTTTTTTTCATTGTTTGAAGTTATTTATTATGGATAAAAATATTATCTTTCGACTTTATTACAAAGCCCGTGCCAATAGGCAAATTTTATAAAAATTAAATTCTATATTAAAATGGAATAGCTTTTGATGATAAAGATATAAAATATTACAAAACTATTATTACAAATTTAATCAGCCTAAATATGAAACCAATTTTCAAATACCTTTTAGCATTCACTTTTGTCGCATTTACGGCGCTAAGCTGTCAAAACGAAGACGAAGATGATGTTGCTCCGCCAATGAATATTGAAATACAAAATTTTGTATGGAAAGGACTTAATCTTTATTATCTATGGCAGGCTGATGTACTTAATTTGTCAGATACTAGATTCAAAAATCAAACAGAATTAAATTCGTTTTTAACTGGTTACCCAAAACCAGAAGACCTATTTAACTCTCTAAGAGTCGACAAATCTATTGATAGATTCAGTTGGATTGTAGATGATTATCTAGTACTCGAAGGCCAACTTCAAGGAACTACTAATAATAACGGTGTAGAATTCGGGTTAAGTTTAAAAGCTTCTGGCTCAACTGAAGTTGTAGGTTGGGTTCAATATATCATCCCTAATTCAGATGCCTCGACAAAAAACATCAAACGTGGAGATATTTTTTACGCCGTTAATGGCACGCAACTGACAACTACTAATTATCAAAGTCTTCTATTTGGTTCCAATAATGATTACACTTTAAGTATGGCTGATATCAGCAGCGGTGCAATTGTACCCAATGGAAGAACAGTTGCTTTGACCAAAACAGTTCTAGACGAAAACCCTATCTTGGTTAATACCGTAATCAACTCGGGAGCCAAAAAAATTGGATATATAATGTACAATGGATTTTATTCTAATTTTGACACTAAATTAAATGATGCTTTTGGAACATTAAAATCTCAGGGAATAACAGATTTAGTGCTAGACTTAAGATACAACGGTGGTGGCTCTGTTCAAACAGCAGCACGATTAGCAAGTATGATTACAGGAGGGTTTACGGGGCAAGTATTTGCAAAACAACAATGGAATGCCAAAATTGAATCGTATTTTGCTGCAAACGACCCTGAATCGTTGAAAAATTATTTTGTAGACAAAATCGGAACTACCCCTATCAATAGTTTGAATATGCCAAAAGTTTATATTCTAACATCGAAAAGCACTGCTTCGGCAAGTGAATTAGTAATCAACGGATTAAAGCCCTTTATCAGTGTGATTCAAATTGGAGATGTCACCGTTGGAAAAAATGTTGGATCGGTTACTTTATATGATTCACCAACCTTTGGAAAAGACAAAAGAAATCCCAACCATCGATATGCCATGCAACCGCTTACTTTGAAAATTGTCAACAAAGATGGTTTTGGCGATTATCAAAGTGGATTAACACCAACATTTTCAAAACCTGAAACGGTAAGCAATTTAGGTGTTCTAGGAAATCCGTCTGAACCATTACTTAGCTTAGCTATTGGAAAAATTACAGGGACTGCAAAAATTCAGAAAAGCACTCCTCAAGATAATTTCGAATTCTTCAGTGATAGCAAATCAGGCAGCAGAATACAAAAAGAGATGTATCTTGAGAAAGCTCCTGAAGGTTTATTGAAAGCTTTGGAATAAGAAATTAAATACAAATACAAAAAAGGCTTCCACTGTTCGGAAGCCTTTTTTTGTAATATAAAATTGGTCTTACAAATTGATATTCAACCCCAATTTGAAGTTCCTTCCCAAGGTGTTATACCCAATATTTTCGACATAATCAGTATTAAAAATATTGTTGACAGTACCAAAAATAGTTACACTATTTTTAAGCAATTCATAACGAATAGTTGAGTTGACCAATTGGTAAGAATCCAAAACTACGTTTTGTGTTTTATATGAATTTCCATCAAAAAAAGCATCGTTTCGATGGTCTACAAATTGATAATTCACATTCCAAAAAACTCTTTTAGCTATTTGATAATCCAAAGATGAGTTGGCTTTGTGTTTTGGAATCAATCGATCCAAGGCATCATCGACTTGAGTAAAAGTATAATTTGAAATCCATTTAATTTTATCATTTACATCAAATGTAAATTCAGTTTCTACCCCTTTAGCTCGATTCGTTCCATCGATATTAATGTATTTATAGGCTGATGAGAATCCAATAAAATTTGTTTGCTCGCGATAAAAACCTACTACTGAAAATCGGAGTTTTTTATCTAAAAGTTGGGTTTCAAAACCAGCTTCAGTAGTGGCGTTTTCTTCAGGCGTCAAATCTACATTCCCATATGGAGAGTACAATTGATATAAACTTGGTGTTACAAAAGCTGTGCTATAAGATGCCAAAACTTTCAATGGAAATCCTTTAAAATCATAGGATGGATTTACATTATAAACCAATTGATTTCCATATTCGCTATGAATGTTGAATCGAGCGCCAGCATTCACATTCAAACCAAAATCAGAAGTATAAACTCCCGTTATATAAGGATCAATCATATTAAATTTAGTACTTTCTTTAGCAATATTCCCGTAAGGAGTCGTGCTATTCATATCAAAAAACTGATATTGTGCTCCAGCAACCAAAAAGAATGATTTAGAAAACTCATATTTATTATACCCATCAACATTTACATTTCTTGAATCGTATTGCGACACACCAACTTTGCCAGAGTAAGTATCCAATTCATCGTATGTACGTGAAATTTTATTGAAACTAGAATTCAAAATAAATTGCCCGTTGGTGTATTTGTACTTCGGAAGAAAACCAAAACGAAACTGTTCGGTATCGGTTTGGTTCTGAGAAACATCATTAGTCCCTGTATTATCAAAACCACCATCATAATCGTTGTTGAGTTTATCGTAATTCCCAAAAAAATCTAAGGTTAATTTGGCTGTGGCTTTGTAACCAATTTTACCCAAATAGTTCGTTCTTGTAAAACGATCTTCTTCATAAGTAACATTCTCGCTTGGTGGTGCAATTTGTGACATTCCAGTTGTCGCAGTACTATTCAACGAAGCAAAATAACTTAGTTTTTTGACATTTCCATTTATTGAAAACCCTTGATTGCTGTCTTGAGGATACGATTTTGAAGTAGATGCTGTATTATAGGTACCCAAATTCCAATACCCATTTCCCTGAATTGCTTTTTTACCAGATTTTTTCAAACTAATATTGATGACCCCGGTCACAGCGCCAGTTCCATACAAAGTACTGGCAGCTCCTTTCATAATCTCTATACTTTCAACTTGATTGGCAGGAAGCAAACGCAAATCATATTCAAAACTAATTCCCGAGGCATCGGTAACCGGAATTCCGTCAATAAGAATCAACACTTGATTGTTTTTTCCACCTCGAATGTAATAGCCCAAATTTTTCCCTGCTACACTTTGGCTACCATTAATTTCGACACCTACAACCGAATTTAGAACAGCAGCAATGCTTTGTCCTTCTCTCTTTTCTAAGTCTTCCGAAGTGATTTTGGTAATTACTTTTCCTGATTTTTCTTTTGGCAAAGCAAATTTAGAATCAGAAATTACGACTTCATCCAAAGGAGTTGGTGAAGTGATGCTGTCTTTTTGCTGCGCAAAAACACAGTTGGTCATTAGTACGAATAACGCACTAATACGAACGATTTTGTTGTTCATTTTAATAAAACATTTTTAATAATAAAAATGGGAGAAAAGCATAGAATGACCCATACCCAAACCTTTTTTCCCGAAAGTTTGATACTCTATGTACTAGGCAGGTCTCCTGGCTTGCGTCTTGTTGTTGACCTTCCCATTCAAAGTTAGAAATTAGAAATACGAAGTACGAAGTATTTAACTTCTAACCTCTACCTTCTAATCTCCCACTTCCAAACAGTGGTTTTGTAGATAACAACAAGCTTTGTAGCTTACAGTTGCGGGTACAGCCCAGGATTTTCGATTTTTGATTCGGATTTTTGATTTCGGATTTGATACCATCTGAAATCTACAATCTACCATCTGAAATCTTTCACCTGATTCCCTTTTAATGCGGTTTCGAAAAACAAAACAGCAACCTCAATACGGTGGCAAATATAGGATATTTGAAAATCAAAATCATAATAAAATTATTTATATATTTGTGATAAATAATAAAGTTATGGAAACAATTATCGTCCATCCAAAAAACAGTGAAGAACAAAAAGTCATAAAAGCTTTTCTGGAAGCATTGAAAATCAAGTTTGAAAACCCTAAAACCAAATCCGAGGAGACTGATTATAATCCTGAATTTGTTGAAATGATTGATCAAAACAGAAAGGATTATAAAGCAGGAAAAGGCATTAAAGTCAATTTAGATGACATATGGAAATAATATTCCTGCCAAAATCTAAAGAGCACCTTGACTTTTTTAAGAAAGTCAATAACCCAATTATTCTAAAAAAAATTCGACAGCTTTTAGAAATAATTCCTGAAACACCTTATTCTGGAATTGGAAAACCAGAACCATTAAAGCATCATTTGTCTGGACTATGGAGCAGAAGGATTAATCAGGAACATCGATTAGTTTACGAAGTCATAGAAGCGGATAATGTGATTTTAATACATTCCTTAAAAGGGCATTATTAAAAAACCAACTACTTCTTATCCTCCTTTTTCTTCGAAAGTTTGACAATCAACCAAACGAAACCAACTAAAAAATGCAGTACAATTATTCCTGCCACAACATACATAAATGTATTTGAATTGTCTCTCATAAAATCCTTTTTGACAAATTTACTTTCTTTGGTTTGGTTTAAAGGTATCAAAAGTTACACAAGTTTATTTTTGTGAAAACAAAAACAATACTTTTGTAAAAAATTACTTGAAATGAAATTCGTTCAAAATACTGCTTTTTACTTTTTAGTCTTTCTGTTGTTCATCCAATGTAAAGAACAAACCAAAAAGGAAGCTAAAATCCCATCTTCAAAAAATGAAATCCAATATGCAAAAGGATTGGAAATCTACAAACACAACGGCTTTTCAATCCTAAAAATAACAAATCCTTGGCCGGATGCCGCAGCAAGTTTTACCTATATTCTTCAAGAAAAAAACGGAATAATACCAGACAGTTTAAAACAATTTACAGTTATTCCAATTCCTTTAAAATCAATTGTCGTAACCTCAACCACACATATTCCGGCATTGGAATTATTGGGTGTCGAGAACACTTTAATAGGTTTTCCAAGCACCGATTACATTTCTTCAGAGAAAACCAGAAAACGAATTGACGCCGGGAAAGTTCGCGAAGTGGGCGTAAATGAGAATCTGAATGCCGAAGTTTTAATCGATATGAAACCCGATTTGATAGTCAGTTTTGGTTTGAACAACAGTAATCCTACTTTGGATAATCTTCAAAAAAGCGGTTTGAAAGTAATACTCAACGGCGATTGGACAGAACAATCCCCCTTGGGAAAAGCAGAATGGATTAAGTTTTTCGGCGCCTTATACGGATTGGACACAAAAGCAAATACAATCTTTTCGGAGATTGAAAAAGAATATAAAACTACCTTAACTTTAGCCAAAAAAGCAACTACAAAACCAACGGTTCTTTGTGGCGCAATGTACCAGGAACAATGGTATGTCCCACAAGGCGAAAGTTGGGCTGCCTTGTTTTTGAAAGACGCTCAATCCCATTATTTATGGGCAAATACCAAAGGAACCGGAAGTTTGTCAGTGCCCTTTGAAGTAATTCTAGAGGAAGCCCAAAATGCCGATTTCTGGATAGCTCCCGGAGATTTTTCAAGCCTGAAACAAATGAGCGACAACAATCCACATTACAATCAGTTTGCTTCATTTAAAAATAAAAAAGTATATTCGTATGCCATAAACAAAGGGGCAAAAGGCGGAATCATTTATTTCGAATGGTCTCCTACTCGTCCCGATTGGGTTTTGAAAGATTTAATCAAAATTTTTCATCCCGATTTGTTGCCGAATCATAAACTCTATTTCTTTCAGAAATTGGAATAAAAAATAGCCACAAAGACACGAAGACACAAAGATATTTATATAACTAAAAACTTTGCGCCTTTGCGCCTTTGCGGTAAACAAACAAACAAACAACCTTGCAAAACAAAAACCGAAATATTCTTTTATTCACCCTTTTGACATTGTCATTGGTATTGCTATTGCTATTGAACATCAGCTTAGGCTCAGTTTCCATTCCAATAAAAGACGTTTTCAACAATCTAATTGGAGGAAATTCCAACAAAGAAACTTGGGATTATATCATCATCAATTACCGATTACCCAAAGCCATTGCGGCCATTCTTGTGGGAATGGGATTGGCCATTAGCGGCTTATTGATGCAAACTTTGTTCCGAAATCCATTGGCTGGACCCGATGTTTTAGGATTGAGTTCTGGAGCCAGTTTGGGTGTGGCAACAGTCATTTTGGGAGCGGCATTCTTGCCTCCAGTTTTTGCTTCGTTTTTACTTTCATCGTATGGAATTATTTTGGCTTCGAGTTTGGGAAGTTTCTTAATTTTACTAGCCGTTTTGTCCGTATCACAGAGCTTGCGCAACACAATGGCTATATTAATTGTTGGCTTGATGTTTGGCAGTTTAACTAATGCTATTGTGGGAACGCTAACCTACTTCAGCTCTGCCGAACAATTGCAGAAATTCACTTTTTGGTCCTTGGGAAATCTAGGGAATTTGTCTTGGTCGTCGATTGTGATTTTATCAGTTTGTATTATTATTGGTTTATTTTTAAGCCTTGTAAATATCAAACCCTTAAATGCTTTGTTGCTTGGTGAAAACTACGCCCGAAGTTTGGGAATGAATTACAAAAGAACTCGATTAGTAATCATTTTAGCCACCAGTATTTTGACGGGAAGTATCACTGCTTTTGCTGGTCCAATTGCCTTTATAGGATTGGCTGTACCGCATATTGCTAAATTGGTCTTTCAAACCAGTAATCATACTATTTTATTCTGGAGTACTTTACTTTTAGGTGCCATCATTATGCTAATTTGTGACAGCATTTCACAACTTCCGGGAACTGATATTACTTTACCAATTAATGCGGTGACTTCAATGTTTGGAGCGCCAATCGTGATTTGGTTGTTAATTCGAAAACGTAAAATGATGAACTAATGGAAAACAAAATCATATTACAAGCATCGAAGATTAGTATTGGCTATACTCCTAAGAAAGCAAAGAATATAATTGCTTCGGATATTGATTTGTCGTTGAAAAAAGGGAAATTAATCGCTTTAATCGGTGCCAATGGCATTGGGAAATCAACACTTTTAAGAACCATTACAGGAATCCAGAAACCCCTTTCCGGAACAGTTTCTTTAAACCAAAAGAACATTCAAGAAATGGATTTTCTAAGTTTAGCACAAAATTTAAGCGTAGTTCTGACCGAAAAATTGCCTCCAAGCAATCTGACCGTTTGGGAACTCATCGCTTTGGGAAGACAGCCCTACACGAATTGGATTGGAACGTTAACTGACACCGATATTGCAAAAATCAACGAAGCCATCGAACTCACCCAAATTGGTCATTTAACACAAAAAAGACATTACGAAATCAGCGACGGACAATTGCAAATCGTATTGATTGCAAGAGCTTTGGCTCAAGATACGCCTTTAATCATTTTAGACGAACCCACCACTCACTTGGATTTACTCCATAAAGTGGTACTTTTTAAACTCTTAAAAAAACTTACCCAAGAAACGGGAAAGTGCATTTTGTTTTCGACTCACGACATCGATATGGCGATACAATTGAGTGACGAAATAATCATTATGACTCCCGAAAATACGGTTCAAGACCAACCTTGTAATTTGATTCTAAAAGGAAGTTTCAACACTTTATTCAAAGACGAACATATTGTTTTTGATAGTGAAAAAGGGAAGTTTGTGATTTCTTAAAAAGTTTAGCCACGAAAAAGACCCCGTCGCAGAAATTTTTCTATAACATTTCATTTGTCATTCCGCAGGAATCTCAACTAACGAGGAAAGGGACGTTTTACAGCGTGACAAACAGATTCGTCAAATTGGATAAATTAGTAATAAAACTATAATTCTATTTTATTACATACTGAACACTGCTAACTGCCAACTGAAATCTGCCTCTTCGCCTCACCCACCACAAACGCAACAGAATTCGCAATATTAAAACTTCGAATTAATTTCGACATCGGAATGGTCAAATGATTATCAAATAGAGCTAGAACTTCTTGACTCAAGCCCACGCTTTCTTTGCCAAAAACCAACCAATCTCCATCCTGAAATTGAACTTCGTAAATAGATTTTTCGGCGTGTGAACTCATTAAAAACACACGAGATTGATCTGGAATTTTCGCCATCCATTCTTCGACGTTTTGGTATTCCGTAACATCAAGATGTACCCAATAATCCAAGCCCGAACGCTTCAAGTTTTTATCATTGATTACAAATCCAAAAGGGTGAATCAGGTGCAAACGACTTTCGGTGCCGACACACAAACGACCAATATTCCCTGTATTATTAGGGATTTCAGGTTCTACTAAAACGATGTTTAACATAAATAAAAGTTAGAAGTTAGAAGTTAGAAGTTAGAAGTGGGAAGTGGGAAAAAAGCATCTACTTCCTTTACTTCTCCTGCTTTTAAATCATTCAAATATACGTTTCCAATTCGAATTCGAACCAATCGCAAGGTAGGAAAACCAACTGCTGCCGTCATTTTTCGAACTTGGCGAAACTTCCCTTCATTGACTGTAATCGAGGCCCAAGAAGTGGGTCCGTGGCGTTCGTCTCTGATTTTCTTGCCTCTTGGTCCAAAGTCTGGGATTTCATTAACAATAAAAGATTTGCAAGGTTTGGTCATGTATTTACCGCCGTTGAAACCAATTTCAACGCCGTTTTTCATTTTATCTACAGCTTCTTGAGTAATTATCCCGTCCACTTGCACATAATATTCTTTGTCTACTTTTTTGCTTCGGACTATTTCGCTTATTTTACCATCTGTAGTCAACAAAAGCAAACCTTCGGAATCTTCATCAAGACGACCAATAGCCATTGTTCCTATAGGAAAATCATACAATTCCCCTAAAAGTTTTTTCTTTCGTTTCAACTCATAAATAAATTGACTCAAATAGCCGTACGGTTTGTGAAGAATAAAATGGTGGTGCATTTGTATTTGAACTATTCTACAAAAGTACATTTTTCAAATTATAAAATATTCCATTCTAAAATTGGTAACTAATCAGTCTCAAATATAGGGATTTTATTTCATGTCAAAATGACGTGAAATAAAATTCGAATTCATGCCACATAGTCATTGGATTTATTAGGTGAATCTTTTTATATTTTGTACTTTCATG
>NZ_JBIKRX010000071.1:0-14479 GCF_044348915.1 Flavobacterium sp.
GAAAGTACAAAATATAAAAAGATTCACCTAATAAATCCAATGACTATGTGGCATGAATTCGAATTTTATTTCACGTCATTTTGACATGAAATAAAATCCCTATATTTGAGACTGATTAGTTACAATTATTTTATTTTATTAATAATTATAACAATAAAATTACTATTTATTTAAATTTTAAGAATATCATTGTTAAGTGTTGAAAAGCAGTTCTGATTGTTATTATTGAATTTTCAACAATAAATTCGGGTCAGGGCAATTGTCTAAGTAAAAAGGCAAGTCTTTTTTACTACAAACGCCGGGGTAATCGCCAAAATTAGTACCTATATTTTTGATGATTTGAAAATGCAAATGTGGAGAATAGCCGCCATTTACCGATGCATCTCCCAAAGTAGCTAATTGTTGTCCTTGGCGGAAAACAGTTCCGATTTCAAGATTTTCGATGCTATCTGAAGATAAATGTCCGTACAAAGTGTAGAAAATGTGATTTGAGATATTGTGTTTTAGGATGATAGTTGGGCCATAATTTCCTAAACCAGCATTGAAATCAAAACCGTGTACTGTTCCGTCTAGCACTGCTAATACTGGAGTTCCAGCCTTGATCCATAAATCCATTCCGATGTGAATATTTCTTTTGTCTGTTTGTTCGTCATCAAAAAGGGTTTTATCGTCGTAGAGATTTCTTTCTTCATTGTAACCGCCGTATGCTATCTTTGCCTTGTTTTTTTGGAGATGATTTTCAATATAAGTTTCAAAGTCTTTCGGTTTTTTCATGTCCAATTGCGATAAATCTGCATTGGCACCGGACAAATCAAGTGGAGTATATTGCGAATAAGGGATAGATTGGTCGATGACCTGAATATCTTTCAGGTCTGGGAATAGGCTTTCTAATTGTGGCATATGATTAGTTTAAAAAGAGGGTTTATTCTATAATCATTGATTTTAACTTTTTTCGGTAGGCTTCGAGCACAACCGCTTTGGAAATAAAACCATAATATTTTCCATTTTTAGTTACAGGAAGAAATGAAACCTTCGTGTTTTCGAATTTGTTCATAACGACTTCCATACTATCGGTAGGATAGATAATGTCAAGTGGTTTTTTCATAATTTCTTTTACCAAAGTGTATTTAACGCGATATTGGTTGAAAATAATTTCTCTAATATCGTTAAAATGAACGATACCTAGTAGGTCATTCTGCACATCTACTACACCAAAAATAACTTGATTGGAATGCGATATCAAATCGACTAATTTATCTAAGGTATCATTGGGTGAAATCTTTAAATAATCGGTTTGAATGATGCTATTTGTATCTAAATTAGATAGGATATTGGAGTCTTTATTACTGGTGAAAGCATTTCCTTTTCGAGCTAGATTTTTCACATCAAGAGAATGTTTTTCAAACTGTTTTGAAATGGCAAAACTAATCGAAGCGACAATCATCAAAGGAATCATCAAAGCATAACCTCCTGTAATTTCTGCTATAAGGAAGATGGCGGTAAGTGGAGCGTGAAATAATCCGCTAAGGATACCGGCCATTCCTACTAAGGTAAAATTGCTGATGGGCAGGTTGGTAAGACCTGTTAGGTTTAAAAACTTAGAAAAGAAGAAACCTACATAAGAACCCAAGAAGAGGGAAGGAGCGAAGTTGCCTCCATTTCCGCCACTTCCGAGTGTAATTGCGGTAGCAAAAACTTTGAACATCATTGTTAATCCCACAAATATTAAAAGTACCCAGCTGTTATTTCTGAAACTACTAAATAAGGTGTTGTCTAACAATTGACCTGGATCACTTTCGGATAAAGTTTTGATACTTTCGTAACCTTCGCCAAAAAGTGTTGGAAAAATAAAAATAAGGATAGCTAAAATTGAAGATCCTATAAGCGCTTTTTTATAAGGTTTGAGGCGTAATCTGCCAAAGAAATGCTCTACTCTTTGAAAATTTCGAGAATAATAAACCGCAATAAGTCCCGTAAATAAGCCAAGTAAAACATAGTAAGGAATATTATGATAATCGAAGGTTTGCTGTTGCTTGAAAGTTAATAATATAGTTTCATCCAAAACAATTTTCGAAACCAAAGCTCCGGTTGCTGCTGAAATCATTATGGGCGTAAAAGCGGAAATGCTTACATCGACCAATAAGACTTCGATGGCAAATAGAACTCCAGCAATAGGAGCATTAAATGCCGCTCCAATCCCTGCAGCAACGCCACAACCAATAAGAAGTGTTCGGTCTTTGTAACCCAATTTGAATCTTTGTGCATAGTTCGATCCAAACGCAGCTCCGGTGATGACAATAGGACTCTCTAAACCTGCGGAACCCCCCATACCCACCGTTAGCGAGCTTGTAATAATTTGGGCATACATTTGTTTTTTTGGAATGATGCTTGCTTTTTTGGCCACTGCATACAAAATCTGTGAAGTTCCTTTTTCTATCGTTCCGCCTAGAAATTTTTTGACTACAAAAACAGTTAATAAAATCCCGAAAACAGGCAGCATTCCTTTGATAAACCCGTATTTAAATATGGTGGTATTACTGGTAACATAAGTGGCAAAGGTGAACACCCAATGCGCAAAAGTTTTCAAAACAATCACTGCAAGAGCGGCTAAGATTCCGACCAAAACACTAGACACAAAAATAAACTGTTTGTTGCTGAGCTTACTCTGTGCTAAAGCAGTGAGGCTGTCAAGTTTATATAGTATTTTTTTAATCATTTTGGATTTAATAGTAATACAAAATTACCATTATTTAGTTCTTAAATTATATTTCTTAGAGCTTCTTTTGTGCTTAAAGGTTTTAAAATTGTATTGTCAACAAAATTTTTAACCGCCTCTGGATTTGATTTACCATATTCTCGCAATGCCCAACCGATCGCTTTTTGGATAAAAAATTCATTCGAATTTTTGTGTTTTTCACATTCAGACTGGAGTATTTCGAAATTGGTTATTTGCTTGTAACCCAATTGAAACAGAATCGCACTGCGGTTGAGCCACATATTCTCGGAATTCGAAAAATTTTCAATTACAGCTGCGGTTTCGAATGGAAATTCCAATAGATATTGAGCCAAGATATTTTTGGCAATCGTATCGACGCTGTCCCACCAAGAGTTGGTTATTATTAATTTTTCGATAAGATGAATGTCCTCTTTTTGGTAATTCCCTTTCAGTTGTTTTATTAAAATTTCGATGGCACAATAATGAAATTCCCTTTCAGGTTTTGTATAAAGTTCTTGGGCTATTTCTCTTGGATTTTCTGCAATTTTATTCTTACAGTCGTTCCAAATTAATTTGAATAGCTGTCTTCTTTCCTCTGTTTTTATTCCAAAAAACGAAAAATGATTCCGCATATATTTTGCCATAGCAAGCGCATTTTCAGGATTGCTGTTGTTGGCAAAAGCAGTTTCTAATTTGGTGATAAAATTCATATTTTTAAGAATTAAAATTCCCTCTTCGGGGGCAAGGGCTAGCTCAATAAGTTAAGACTTTTAGCCGTCACTTCACTTTGATTTTTAATAGTAATGCGATAGCTTTACTATTCAATCCCGAAAGCTTTCGGGAGTATCGAGAAGCCTTTAAATGTAGAGTTCTCGATACCTGCCTGCGGCAGACAGGCATTTTATTAAAAAAAGCTGTCGCATTTTTTAATAAAACACTCGAACGGACGAGGACGAAATCCTAAACTTAATCACATTGAGGGCTCTAAAACCCCACAGCAGTATCATCACCTCTTTTATCAGCGCCACCTTCTAATTTTCCGTTTGGTAAAACCAAAATAGCATCCACTTTTCCTATTACTGGTGTAGTTTTCTCGTTGATAATATAACCTTTGGACTTCAACGCATCGAAGGTTTTGGTATCGAAAGTATTGGGTTCAAAAGTGATAACATCAGGCAGCCATTGATGATGGAATCGCGGTGCATTCACCGCTTCCTGCATACTCATTTTGAATTCAGCAACATTCAAAATTGTTTGCAAAACAGACGTGATAATTGTAGAGCCACCTGGAGTTCCAACCACCATAAATAATTTGCCATTTTTCTCTACTACAGTCGGTGTCATCGCGCTCAACATTCTTTTTTGTGGGGCAATGCTATTGGCTTCACCACCAATTAAGCCGAACATATTGGGTGTACCCGGTTTTGAGCTAAAATCGTCCATTTCGTTATTTAAGAAAAAACCCAGTTCATCGCAATAATATTTGGATCCAAATGCATCATTTATAGTTGTTGTGGCAGCAACGGCATTTCCAAAAGAATCCACGATAGAGTAATGAGTCGTTTCAGTACTTTCGTTGTAATTTACTTTTCCTTCCCTGATATCCGATGATAAAGTGGCTTTGTCAAAGCTGAAATTCGCCATTCTTTGGTTTAAATATTTTTCTGAAATCAACTGCTTTACAGGGATTTTTACAAAATCAGGATCGCCCAAATAAACACTTCTGTCGGCGTAGGCTCTTCGTTCGGCTTCGACAATAACTTGAATCGCTTGAGTTGAATTGTGTCCCATTTTGGCAAGGTCATAAGGTTCCACCATTTTAAGAATTTCAGCTAGGCAAATTCCTCCACTGCTAGGTGGTGGCATCGAAATGACTTTTAAACCTTTGTAATTGAATGTGATTGGTTTTCTCCATTTCGCTTCATATTTTGCCAAATCCTCCAAGGTTATTATGCCACCTTTTTGTTGTAAATAGTTTACTAAAATTTTAGCAGTTTCGCCTTTATAAAACTCATCTCGTCCGTTTTTTGAAATCCGCTTTAATGTCGATGCCAAAGCAGGATATTTTATTGTGTCTTTTTCCTTGAATGCATTTGAAAACAATGAGTTAGGTCCATTTACTTTTATAATGTCTTCATGATAGTTTTTCAGTTGGTTTTCTTGTTTCTTAGTGACAATAACTCCTCTTTCGGCAAGGGCAATGACGGGTTTTAGAATTTCTGCAATAGGCAAAGAACCCAATTTTTTGTGAACCTCAAAAACGCCTGCGACCGTTCCTGGTACTCCAATTGCCAAGGCTGTTTCAAGACTTTTCCCCTTGATGACATTTCCGTTTTCGTCCAGAAACATATCTTTTGAAGCGGCCAAAGGGGCTTTTTCGCGATAATCCAACGAGCCAATTTCCCCATTTGCTTTTCGATACACCATAAAGCCGCCTCCGCCTAAATTTCCAGCATACGGATAAGCAACTGCCAACGCCAATTCAGTGGCGACCATCGCATCGAAGGCATTCCCGCCTTTTTTCATGATTTCGACACCAATTTTAGATGCTTCTACACGAGCAGAAACCACCATAGCCTTATTGGTAATAAGTCCCGTTTGGGCGGTCGTCGTTAATGAAATTAACTGGAGAATCAGTACGGAAACAAGTAGGATATTTTTTTTCATAAAGTTTGTATTTTTAAATTCGAATGTACTATTAATTCTTTAAAAAACAGCGTGAATTCTTTTTCAAATTCAGGGTAAAAGCTTTTTAACTCCGTGACCGAATGGCGCATATTTGAATCGCGTTTCATTCGGTTATCCATTTTTTCTAAAATGACAGCAATGCCCTCAATACTTTGGTAGCTCATTAGCCAGTTTTGTTGTATCAGATAAGGTACCATTTTTTGCGTTTTCTCATTCAGTACATCATAATTATCTCTAAGTGACTGGTAAAAACGGTCTGTGAAATTTTCTAGTGATTCAGTTGAATAATTAATCCAGTTTTTAGCCAAAAAATGATCGTAGAATATATCTACAATGATTCCTGAATAATGATGATAATTAGGATGCAATCGTTTGGTGCTTTGACGGAAAATAGGGTGAGCATCGGTAAAAGTGTCTATTTCTCGATGCAAAATTATTCCTTTTTGAATCTCCAAAGGGAAATTTTCATAGTGTTTCCCGTGAATACCATCGGCCATAAAATTGCCAATCTTCAACAAATCGTTGTCCCCTGAAAGATAAATATGCGCTAGAAAATTCATTTTAGAGTTTAGAGTTTTGATTTCAGATTGGACTTCTCAATTTTCCTTTTTTGCTAGAATTATGCTTTTAATTGTAATTTGATAAAGATATAAAAAAACACGAATCCTTTATTTTTTTAAAAGAATTAGTACGGTATTCGCTTTTAAATTTTTTTAGCCACGAATTGCACTAATTTGCACTAATTCAAAAAGAATGAAAAAAAATAACACTAATTTTTCTCTGTTATTTACTAAATTTGTGTAATTTAAGCACGATAAAATTCGTGTTTATTCGTGAAATTTGTGGCTCCTTTTTTTCTTTTTTAAAAGCGAACGCCCTGAAGAATTAGTAACTTACAATTTAAGACTCATTAAACACATAACTTTTTTATATTTGCATTAATAATCTGCAATCTAAAATCTGCAATCTAAAATCATATGACTTTAATAAAATCTATATCAGGAATTCGAGGAACTATCGGCGGTAAAGTAGGGGATAACCTCACACCTGTTGACGCAGTAAAATTTGCTTCGGCTTATGGAACCTGGCTTAAGCAAAATTCCAAAAAAGAAAACGCAAATTCCAAATTGAAAGTAGTAGTTGGTCGTGACGCGCGTATTTCGGGACCGATGATTCATAATTTGGTAGTAAATACTTTGGTAGGTTTGGGAATTGACGTGGTCGATTTAGGACTTTCGACAACGCCAACTGTTGAGGTTGCTGTTCCATTAGAAAAGGCCGATGGTGGAATTATTCTAACCGCTTCTCACAATCCAAAACAATGGAATGCTTTGAAATTATTGAATGAAAAAGGGGAATTCTTGAATGGTGTCGAAGGAGAGAAAATCCTGCAGATTGCCGAAGCAGAGGCATTTGATTTTTCGACTGTGGATGATTTGGGCGAAATCTTCGAAAATGATGCTTATATGGACATTCATATCGATGAGGTTTTGAATTTGCCACTAGTAGATATTGAAGCTGTGAAAGCTGCTAAGTTCAAGGTGGTTGTCGACGGAGTGAATTCTTCTGGAGGAATTATTATTCCAAAATTACTAGAGTTAATGGGCGTTGAAGTCGTGAAATTATACTGCGAACCCAACGGACATTTTCCTCACAATCCTGAACCTTTGAAAGAACATTTAACGGATATTTCGGAATTGGTGGTTAAAGAAAAAGCCGATTTGGGAGTTGTTGTTGATCCAGATGTAGACAGACTTGCCTTCATTTGCGAAGACGGTGAGATGTTTGGCGAAGAATATACTTTGGTAGCTTGTGCTGATTTTGTTTTAGGAAAAACTCCTGGAAACACAGTATCGAATATGTCATCGTCTCGTGCTTTGCGTGATGTGACCAATGCTCATAAAGGAATTTACGAAGCGAGTGCAGTGGGCGAGGTGAATGTAGTCGAATTGATGAAGAAAAACAATGCGATCATTGGTGGAGAAGGGAACGGAGGAATTATTTATCCAGAATTGCATTACGGACGTGATAGTTTGGTAGGTGTGGCTCTGTTTTTAACTCATTTGGCCAACAAGAAAATGAGTGTTTCAGCTTTGAGAGCTTCGTATCCAGAATATTTTATGAGCAAAAATAAAATCGAGTTAACCCCTCAAATTGATGTTGATACGATTTTGGTAGCGATGACTGAAAAATACAAAAACGATAGTTCGACAGGCTCACTATCAACCATCGACGGTGTAAAAATTGACTTTGCAGAAAACTGGGTACACCTCAGAAAATCAAATACAGAACCCATCATTCGTATTTATACCGAAGCAGCTTCGCAAGAAAAAGCGGATGCTTTGGCTTTGAGAATTATTGACGAAATAAAGGCAGTGGCAGGAATTTAAATTTCAATTTTATAAGAATAACCCTTTCGGAAATTATTTTGAAAGGTTTTTTTTGTTTATAATTTTTATTTGTTTCAATTAAAAATTATCAAATATTCTAAAGTTAACCAAAAAATTGTATATTTATCTAATTTTTTAAGATAATATATTTGATTTTATTAATTAAAGAAGTAATTCATGATTAATTATTTTTATTAATGCGTACTGTTTTCGTAGATTATATCTTAATTAGGTAACAATTTTTGAACTAAAAGTATCTATTACTAAACAGCAAAAAAAATAACAATTAAACTTTAGAAATTATGAAAAAATCAATTTTTATTACAGTCGTTTTATTTGCTTTTACAAGTACTACTAATCTATTATTTGCTCAAGAGGAAACTCCACCGACTCGAACAAAAAGTAATCAAACAAATGAAAGAACGGCAGGTTACGATTTAAAGAAAAATGTAAAATGTCGAGTGATTCAAACGGATACTGGTTGTACTATTGTCTTCGAAAGCAGCTCTCCAAGTTCTGCAGATGAAGTTGTTGGAAAGCCAACCTCAAAAAAAGGATATGATTATTATAAAGCACTATCATCCTACAGTGTGAGTGCTGCTGATAATTCAGTTTCAGAAGTTGTAAGTCCTCGTGATGCTGCATCAGGTCTTCCAACCGGTAAAAGACAACACAAACCGATGACAGTTTCTAAAGAAACTAACAAGAGCACTCCTAAGTTAGCTGAATCAGTATCAAGCACTGGAACAAGTTCGGATGCATCAGCCACACAAGGATCTGGTGGCGGTGCAGGAAAAGCTAGTTTCAAAGAGTTTACTATTACAAAAAGATGTGGAGGAAAAACAACCAAAATTTCTTGTGACGGTGATGAATGTGAAATACCAACCGGTGATTGTCCAAACGGAGATTGTGCTATAACCGCGGATTGGAGTTGGGGAATGTCGCAAAGTGGTACAATGTCATCAGGTTCTGGAGCGAAAGGAATGAGCCGTTCTTCAGTAGATTTTTTCTTAAAAATAGAAGATGGAGTTTGTACAGCAATGGCCATAAATGAAAAAGGATTGCCAGGAGAAAAAAAGCCTAAAAAAACCACAACTAAATAATCTAAAATAAAACAGGAAATAAAGTACTTCCTGTTTTATTTTTCAAGGAAAACCCGAATCGTTTATTACTTACCTATTTCGTGTATATATGAAAACAACTTCGCAATGTTTATTCAATCCATTAAATATTGACAATAAAGATATAATTACTTTAAAATTTATTTTGACACTTGTTGTGTTGTTTACAACCAGTAATCTATTGGCCCAAAAAGATTTGATACAAAAAAAAGACAGCACAGAAATACGCTGTAAAGTACTTTCAGAAACCCCAACTGTATATACTTATGCTTATGTCAATGGGAAAAATAAGGTAAAAAAGACAACTATTTTATTATCAGATGTTGAAAACGTTCTGTATAATAAATTTGATAAAAATGTAGTAGAGGACAAACTTTTTACTGATTTGCCTCCAGTTGTTTACACAGTAGAACCGATAAAATCATATCAATATTCATTTGCTTTGGGTTTGAATGTAAGTAATATTTTGGAGTTTAATTCAGCCTCTGGGCCAGATAAAAATAGTTTTTCGGCCACCAGCGCATTAGATTTAGGATTAGACTATTACAAAGAAGGGAGTCGTTTTGTAATGACGAATGAACTTCACTGGACACTAGGTGTTCAGAAAGATGGAATTTCAGGGAGCGATAGAATTCAACGAGTAACAGATGATTTTATTACCTTACACGATTTCTCTTATACATTTAGTAAAAACAGTAAGTGGAATGCTAATTTAATTATCAAAAACAGTACTTCAATATTTACTATTTATGATGGGGACTATTTTAAAGATTATAATAATATTGGAAAAACACAAGGATTTCTAAATCCGTATCAAATCAATCTTTCTCCTGGAATAAAGTATCAACCTAATGAATATTTTAGGTTTTCCCTTTCGCCGTATTCTATTAGTTTGTATGGGTTGACGAGTCAACAAATTGCTAATACGGGCTATTACACCCAAACATACGATGGAAATGGCGATTACGATTTATTTGTTTTTGAACAATTGGGAGCAGAGCTTAATATTTGGTATGATAGGAAATACAAGAAGTGGCTGGAAATGCAATATCGTCTTGGGCTTTCTTCGGATTATTTATCAGACACCGACATTGCTATTTTGATGGACGGAATGTTTATTACAAAATTCAGAATTTTAAAGAACATATTTATAACACACAGGGCGATTCTAAAAGGGGATTTATTAGAATCACCACTAAAACCGCATTACAAACAAACAATTTTATTGAGTTATGCAAAAAGTTTTTGATAGTTACCAATGAATAGCTTCCCAGATTTTATTTTAAAATACTTTAAATAAGTATCTTTGAAATTAAATTAAGCGTGCAATGACAATCAAAGAAATGCCAACTCAATTAGAACTATACTTTCAAGAGTTTCGAAAGAATATCATAGGTATAGATCAGGAATTTATATCGCCATTTGGTGTAAAAAAAATTATTTATACGGATTGGACCGCAAGTGGTCGTTTGTATCGCCCTATTGAGGAAAAAATGATGAATGAGTTTGGACCTTTCGTTGCCAATACCCATACAGAAACTACAATATCAGGAACTGCAATGACAATGGCGTATCGCAAAGCGAGAAACGTTATCAAAAATCACGTAAATGCCAGTGAGGATGATGTGCTAATAACGGATGGCACTGGAATGACAGGAGTGGTCAATAAGTTTCAACGTATTTTGGGCTTGAAGGTTCCTGAAAATCTGAAAGATTTCATCAATATTCCAATTGAAAAAAAACCAGTCGTTTTTATTTCGCATATGGAACATCATTCCAATCAAACATCTTGGTTGGAAACTATCGCCGATGTTGAAGTGATTAAATGTGGTAATAACGGATTGTTTAGTCTTGAAAATCTTGGTAAATTATTGGACAAATATAAAGATAGAAAATTCAAATTTGCCTCTATCACTTCTTGTTCCAACGTTACGGGGATCAAAACTCCATATCACGCGGCCGCAAAACTGATGCACCAACACAATGGACTTTGTTTTGTTGATTTTGCTTGTTCTGGCCCTTATGTTGAAATTGATATGCATCCCCAAGATCCGGAAAGTTACTTGGATGCCATTTTCTTTTCACCGCACAAGTTTCTTGGTGGGCCTGGCACTTCGGGTGTTTTGGTTTTTAATAAAAAATTATACCAGAATTTAATTCCAGATAATCCTGGTGGCGGAACGGTTTCTTGGACGAATCCTTGGGGCGAACACAAATACATTGACAATATAGAAGATAGGGAGGATGGCGGGACGCCAGGTTTTCTTCAGGTAATAAAAACCGCCTTAGTAATACAGTTGAAGGAGAAGATGGGAATAGATAATATCTTGCAGCGCGAGCACGAAATTGTAGATTGTATTTTTTCGAGTCTTGGGGCTGTTTCAAACATCAAGATTCTTGCCGCGCAACATCAAGAAAGACTCGGGGTTATTTCGTTTTATATTGATGATCTACATTTTAATTTGGGGGTAAAATTATTGAATGATAG
Organism: Flavobacterium sp.; assembly: GCF_044348915.1. Classification (GTDB taxonomy): domain Bacteria; phylum Bacteroidota; class Bacteroidia; order Flavobacteriales; family Flavobacteriaceae; genus Flavobacterium. Next base: position 11,404 of record NZ_JBIKRX010000071.1, read on the forward strand.
ATTCGGAATCCAAACTCGTGGTGGTTGCAGTTGCGCAGGTACCTATGGACATTATTTATTACACGTAGATCAGAAAACCTCACATCAACTCATAGATGAAATTTCTTTAGGTGATTTAACCAAAAAACCAGGTTGGATTAGAATGTCGATTCATCCTACCACCACAAATGAAGAAATTGAATTTGTTTGCAATAGTATAAAAGACTTGGCCAGAAACCATCAGGATTGGGCAAAAGAATATGAATATGACAAGCATTCAAATGAATTTATTCATAAAGAGGCAAAACCATTCGAAAGTGATTTAGTTGCAAAGTGGTTTGGATAGAATGCAGTACTGAGTGCTCAGTTTTTTTTGTTTTCAGCGTTCAGTAAATTATGATGATTTATACGTTAGTTTGCCTTTTTTTTATCTTTAAATCTGCAAATTGACCACTTCAAACTGACCACTATTTTCGGTGTTTCCAACGTTTGTGTGTCCATAAATAATACTCTGGAGCTTCGTAAATTTGTTGTTCTACTAGTTCGAGAAATTTATCAGTAATTTGATAGTTTGGAACATTTCGTGCATCTTCTGAAAGGATTTCAAAGCGAGCTTCATAATAGCCTCGTTTTACTTTTTTTACTTTTAAAAAAATGACATTCATATCGTATTTTTTCGAAAGCATTTCAGCTCCGGTGTGTACTGGAACTTCGATTCCCATGAATTTTTGCCAATGAAAAGCAGAATCCACCTTAGGGGATTGATCGCTAGCAAACCCATATATAGAGAGTAAATTTTTAGTACTATTCTCGATAATTTTAGGTATAGTTTCTTTGGTAGTGATGAGAAAGGCTTTAAATCGAGAACGAATATCACGAACTAGTTTATCAAAATGGGGATTGGCTATTTTTTTGTAAATAGCAAAAGCGCCAAAATTAACGTAAGCGTTCATTGATATTACCCATTCATAACTAGCATAATGTGCCAACATCATAGCGATGCTTTTGTCTTGTTCCTCCAGTTTTTTATATACTTCCAAATTCGGAAACACAAATCGCTCTTTAATCTCCTTTTCTGAAATGGTCATGGTTTTTATCATTTCAAGAAACATATCGCACAAATGGCGATACGATTTTTTTTCGATGTCTAAGCGCTCCTGCTCAGATAAGTGAGGCAAGGCTAAGGCGATGTTTTCTCTAACAATGTTTTTTCGGTAACCAATTAAATAATAAACTATTAAATATACAAAATCAGAAAAAAGATATAATAATCGAAATGGCAACATTGAGATGCACCATAAAAAAGGATAGGCAATAAGGTAAATAATCAAGCGCATTAACTAATAATTTGCAACAAATATAATTCAAAAATTCCTTTGCTTGTTAGTTTAGTGTTTTTCATCGCTTCTTAAACCATAATTATTAACTAGATTTACACTTCAAAAAAAACAAATTAATTATGAGTACCGTTTTAATTGCTATTATGGCAGCCACAGTTTTGTTTAGTTACAAAGGATTTAATGATATAGCCTTTTTTAGAAAATATGAATTTCATATTGGTAGTATTCGAGCCGGAGAGCATATCCGAATGGTTTCATCGGGCTTTTTGCATGGTGATTTGGGGCATTTGTTTTTTAATATGTTCACACTGTATATGTTCGCTCCAGTAGTGATTACTTATTTTGGAGAGGCCAGTTTTTTTATGATTTATATGGCAAGCCTCGTTTTTGGCAGCTTACTTACTTTGTTAATGCATAAAAATGAGTACAGTTACCGCGCTATTGGAGCTTCTGGTGCAGTCATAGGGATTTTGTATTCTGCAATTTTGATTGATCCAAATATGAATTTGTATATGTTCTTTATTCCAATACCAATTCCTGCCTATCTTTTTGGGATTGGTTATTTATTGTATTCTATTTATGGTATGAAAGCCAAAAACGATAATATTGGACATACAGCTCATTTTGGAGGCGCTATTGGTGGCTATTTGATTACTATCGTCAAAGAACCTTCGATGTTGACAGAAAATACCTTTATGGTGGTGCTGCTGGCAATTCCAATTCTAATTCTTTTTGGTCTAGCCAAAGCGGGGAAACTATAATTGGCATAGGTTTTGAAAGACAAAATGAAAATAATTTAAAGTTTAAAAAATGAAAAAAATAATTTTAATTTTTGCACTAGTTTGTTTTGCCACAACTTATTCGCAAGAGCAAAAACAAGTTCCAATGATTAACGTTGCCGGCGAAGGCAAGGTGAAAGTTGCTCCAGATCAGGTGGTGATCTCCGTTTCAATAGAAACTAAAGGAACAAGAGCCGAAGACGTTAAGAGAGAAAACGACAAAAAGATGGATGGGATATTGAAATTTATCAAAAAGTCGAATATTGCATCCGAAGATTTCCAGACCCAACGCGTTGCTTTGAATCCAAATTATGATTACGAGAAAAAGAAATACAGCTATATCGCTTCCCAAACTGTTCAAATTGTAGTAAAAGATTTGTCTAAATATGATGTCTTGATGGAAGGATTAGTTAACGAAGGAATTAATAGAATTGACAATGTGGAATTCAAATCGTCGAAGATGATTCAGTTGCAATCTGAGGCGCGAAAACTAGCCATGAAGGACGCTAAAGGGAAAGCAGAGGATTTTGTTTTCGTCTTGGGACAAAAAGTAGGTAAAGCGATAGTGATATCCGATAACTCACAAAGTTATATTCCGCAGCCTAGAATGTACGCACTGAAGTCTATGTCGATGGATAAAGCAGAATCAGCTCCAAGGGAAACTCTGGCCATTGGCGAAATAGAAATTATTGCTAATGTAAGTGTGAGTTTTGTTTTGGAATAGGATAGAGTTGTTTTAAGTACGAAAAAAGTCCTGAATTTTCAGGATTTTTTTTTGTGGGGAGATCCGGATTGACTTTGTCTTTCCTGCAAAGCTACGCTTTGAAAATAGATCCAACAAAAAAACGCTTAAGTGAACTTGGCGTTTTTCTTTATGTCTCTATTTATTCGTGGGGAGAGCAGGATTGACTTCGTCTTTCCTGCAAAGCTACGCTTTGAAAATAGATCCAACAAAAAAACGCTCAAGTGAACTTGGCG
>NZ_JBIKRX010000072.1:0-14249 GCF_044348915.1 Flavobacterium sp.
TACCTCGTAGATCGAAATGAGATTACAAACTATATTTCAAAACAAATTCATAACAATATGTAAATTCCAAAATTGAAATCCCAAAATCCAATCCTTCTTTTTGGAATTTGAAGTTTAAAATTTGGTTTTTTTTTATTCTAAAAATTTATGGACTTACAAGAACAACTCAAAAACTTATTTCCAGACCATATCGAATCGGAACCCGAAGATATTCCACAAGAAGATCACGTCCTTTTCATTCAAAAAGAACCGATGATTTGCAAATTCGAAAAACGAAAAGGAAAAGCCACAACCATTATCGAAGGCTACGAAGGAACCGACGAAGATTTTAAAATTCTTGCCAAAGAAATTAAAACCAAACTGAGTGTTGGCGGAACTTTCAAAGACGATTCCATCATTATTCAAGGTGACTATCGCGATAAAATAATGCAAATCCTTAAAGACAAAGGCTTCAAAGTAAAACGAGTTGGAGGATAGAATCAGTTTGCAGTATTCAGTTTTTAGTGTTCAGCAAATTAACATTAAACCTTTAAACTTTACACCATCTAAACAAAATCACTAATGATACAATCATCAGAATTGATACTTAATCCAGACGGAAGCGTGTATCACCTCAATTTACTGCCCGAAAATATCGCCAATGATATCATTTTTGTAGGCGATCAAAACCGTGTCGAAAAAATCACCCAATTTTTTGACAGTATTGAGTTTTCAACTCAAAAAAGAGAATTCAAAACTCAAACGGGGCTTTTCAAAGGCAAACGAATCACGGTGATGTCGACCGGAATTGGTCCAGACAATATCGATATTGTGATGAACGAACTGGATGCCTTAGTCAACATCGATTTGAAAACCAGAACTCCAAAAGAAACCTTAACTTCCTTAAATATCATCCGAATTGGGACTTCAGGTTCCTTACAAGCCGATATTCCAGTAGATAGTTTTGTGATGGGGAAATTTGGTCTCGGTTTAGACAATATGCTCCGCTCCTATTTGATCGACGACATCACCGAAATACCAATGGAAGACGCTTTTATCAAGCACACCAATTGGGATCTAACGAAAGGTCGTCCTTATATAATAGCTTGTTCTGAAAAACTTGAAAAAAGAATGGATAGCGACCGAATTTTCAAAGGAATTACAGGAACTGCGGGCGGATTTTATGGTCCACAGGGAAGAGTTTTACGTTTGAATATTCAGGACGAAAACCTTAATTCTAAAATGGATAGTTTTAGTTTCAATGGCACTCGAATGACGAATCTCGAAATGGAAACAAGCGCCATTTATGGTTTGGGAAAACTTCTTGGACATAATTGTTTGTCCTTAAACGCCATAATTGCTAATCGTGCCAACGGTACCTTTAGCTCAGATCCCTACAAAGCGGTTGATGAATTGATTGCGTATACTTTAGGGAAATTAGCGGAGTAACTTACTTTAACTTAAGACAAAATTGACATTTAGATTTACCAGACATACTAATGATTTAGAACGACTAAGTGCCTTTTACATCAAAATTTTAGGAATGGAAATTCTTGGTGGCTTTCAAAATCATACTGATTATGATGGTCTTTTTATTGGCAAAACGAATGAAAACTGGCATTTAGAATTCACAAAGTCGAATGAAATTGTTCAGTTCAATTTCGGAGATGAAGATGTTTTGGTTTTTTATCGCAACACAAGGTTAGAATATGAAAGTATTTTAGACCAGATAAATAAGTATTCCATAATAATCATTGAGGCCAAAAACCCCTACTGGAATGAAAATGGAAAAAAGGTTCTTGACCCCGACGGTTATCGAATTGTCATCTCGGATTTAAAAATAAAATTATGAATCTCATCCTGGAAACCGACAGACTAATTCTTCGCGAACTAAAACAATCTGATGCAGAAGCTTTCTTTGCAATGGACAGCAATCCAAAGGTGCACGAATATTTGTGGAATAAACCGGTACAAACCATCGAAGAAACTATCGAAGTTATCGAATTTGTTAGAAAACAATACCTTGAAAATGGCATTGGAAGATTTGCCATAACTTCCAAGGAAACCAATGAATTTATAGGTTGGGCAGGATTGAAATACAATACAGAGCCTGTCAACAACAAAACTAATTTCTACGATATCGGTTATCGATTGGACGAGAAATTTTGGGGAAAAGGTATTGCGACAGAAGCAAGCTTTGCTTGGCTAAAGTATGCTTTCGAGACTATGAATATCAAAACGATCGAAGCTGCGGCTCATTCTGAAAACACAGCTTCCAATAAAATTCTCCAGAAAATTGGAATGCAAATGACCGAAACCTATCTCGAAGATAGTGTTTCATGGAATTGGTACTCGTTGGAAAATAGCAAGTAATTAAAATCTATTTCTTCAAGTTTTTAGCATACAATTGTCTGCCTAATTCTGCCAAAAAAGGCAAACCTACTGTGTCGTATTCATAAGTATCATCATTGAAAACGCCATCTTTATTGACCAATAGCGAAGCCGAAACCATAAACTCAACCTTGTTTTCAGTATCGACAATGTAGGCACAATCAATCAAAGTTCCGTAAGCATTCCCCACTTTATTATAAATTTTTATGTTAGCAGGAATGTTTTCTTTGGTATCTCCAAACATAAAAAACTTACAATATCCATCATAATACTCTGTAGGATTATATCCAGCGTTTTTAGGTAGATTTTGCATCGAAAACAAAATAAATTCTCGGTCTTTTGGGGTCAAATTAAACCGTTCTGATTCTTTGAATGCTTCTGGAAACACAATTCTTTTCAATGTATTATGCAAAGTTTCCAAAGGATAATAATTCTTTTTCGAAAAATCAAAAGGCTCTTTGACCAACTTGTCATCATCCATATACCCTTTCCCTTTTTTAAGATTATTCATCTGCAAAGGAACACTTGGCTTGTTCTGAATTTCAGGAAGATTGACAACTGTTTTGTCGTCTTTGTATAATGTAATTGATTTAGTTATTGGGTTTCCTGCATCGGGCGTGCTAACTCTATTCGAAATTCTGAACGGCGACAAACCCTTGGTTTTCATACTTTCATTTAAATAATCGAAACCGATAAACTCAAACAAATTATTACTTGCTTCATTATTGCTCACGGCAAAAACTTTCGAAATTTCTTCCGAGAATCTAAGCTTTTCAGGTTTTCCTGCTATTGAATATTGAGTGTCTTTTGAAGTGTTTTCAACGGTATTTAGTTTTTCTAAAGCCAAAATTGCAATTGGGAATTTAACCGTACTAGCAGGATAATAATAATTATTGGCATTCAAACGATAAGTATAATCTTTGAAACTAACCTGATTGTTTTTATCTCTAATTATCTGCGTGTAAATAATTTGCAATTCGAATTCATCAGGATTGGTCATCACATTTTTGATTTTCGGATTATCCAGTGCCAATGTTTCGGTTAGAACATTTTTTTTGGTCGACGAACATCCAAATTCCATAAAAACTACTATTAAAACAAAAAAATTTCTAAAAACTCTCATATTCAACATTTTACTATTATTGGTTCGAATTCCAGTCTATCGGACGAATTCCTTTATCGCTCAAATATAAGTTAATTTTACTAAAATGTCTATTCCCGAACCATTTTCCTTGATTGGCACTCATTGGCGATGGATGACCTGATTCTAAAACTAAATGTTTGGTTCTGTCAATTTTAGATCCTTTTCTCTGCGCAAAACTCCCCCAAAGCAAGAACACCACATTTTCTTTTTGGTCCGAAATTTTTTGGATTACTGCATCAGTAAATATACTCCAATCCAAATGTTTATGGCTATTCGGACTGTCTTTTCGAACCGTAAGAGAAGCATTCAAAAGCAAAATCCCTTGCTTTGCCCAATGCTCTAAATTACCTGAATTCGGAAAGAAAATAGTTCCCAAATCATCATTCATCTCCCTAAAAATATTCCGTAAAGAAGGCGGAATTTTGATTCCATCATTCACTGAAAAACACAATCCATTCGCTTCATTTGTCCCGTGATACGGGTCTTGACCAATAATTACAACTTTCAAATCTTGGAAAGAACAATAATCAAAAGCAGCGAAAATCAAATCTTTTGGAGGAAAACAAATATGATTCTGGTATTCTTCGTCAACTGACTTCATCAAATCCGAAAAATAGGGTTTCTTGATCTCGTTAGATAAGATAAATTGCCAAGAAGGATTAAAGTTGAGTTGCATACATGTTATTTATAACACAAAGATACACTAAGAATTCACAGAGTTTTAAAAAAATGATTTGCAAAAAAACTTAGAAAAACTTTTCATCAAAGCTTAATAATCTCCTCGGAATAAGATTATGATTCTCCTTGAAATAATCCTATTTTTGTATTATAAAGAATTCAAGAAATAAATGATATCCATTACAGAAAAAACGCTTCAAGATTTACAATTCCCAACTGTTCTAGAGACGATTTCGAACATTTGCAATACCGATATAGGCAAGGAAAAAGCGTTAGAGATTACACCTTTTCGAGACAAAGAAACCTTGATGAACGCCTTGATGCAAACCTCGGAGTATGTTTCGTCTTTTCAAAATAACAATGCGATTCCCAATCACGGTTTTGATGCAATTACTTATGAAATCAAATTTTTAGGAATTGAAGATAGCTTTCTTGAAGTGGGCGGTTTTAGAAAAATAGCAACCATTTCGGATACCACGAATTTTATGTTGACTTACTTCAAAAAATTCGACGATTATTATCCCTACCTAAATAAAAAAGCATCTGAAATCGAAATCACCAAAGACATCAGTAGGTTAATCGATGTTGTGGTTGATAAATATGGCGAAATAAAGGATAACGCTTCACCCGATTTATTGAATATTCGACGGGATATGAACGTGGTTCGAGGCAAAGTCAACCAAAGTTTTGGTATGGCGTTGACTCAATATAATTCTCTAGGCTACTTAGACGACATCCGCGAAAGTTTTGTTCAAAATCGTAGAGTTTTAGCCGTTTTAGCTATGTATCGCCGAAAAGTAAAAGGCTCTATTTTAGGAAGTTCAAAAACAGGCAGTATCGCTTATATCGAACCTGAAACTACCTTGAAATATTCCCGAGAATTGAGCAATCTAGAATACGAGGAAAAAGAAGAAATCACTCGTATTCTGAAACAATTATCCAATCAAATTCGGCCTTTTTTGCCTTTGCTGATACAGTATCAGGATTTCTTAAGCGACATCGATGTGATTGCCGCTAAAGCAAAATACGCCAACAGAATCAATGGAATTCTGCCAAATATTACCGAAGATAGACGATTATTCTTTAGAGATGCCTATCATCCTATTTTGTATTTGAACAACAAACAGAAAAACGAAATTACCCATCCTCAAACCTTCGAATTAAACCAAGAAAAGAGAATCATTGTCATTTCTGGTCCAAATGCTGGAGGAAAAACCATATCCTTGAAAACCGTGGGATTATTGCAATTGATGCTACAATCTGGGATGTTGATTCCCGTTCACGAACGCAGCGAAACCTTTCTGTTCGATAGGATATTGACCGACATTGGAGACAATCAATCTATTGAAAATCATTTGAGTACCTACAGCTACCGACTAAAAAACATGAACTACTTCTTGAAAAAATGCAACAAGAAAACCATGTTCTTGATTGATGAATTCGGTACAGGCTCTGATCCTGAATTAGGAGGTGCTTTGGCGGAAATTTTCTTAGAAGAATTCTACCATCGAGAAGCTTTCGGTATTATAACGACGCATTATTCCAATCTTAAAATCTTGGCTAACGAATTACCTTTTGCCATCAATGCAAATATGCTTTTTGACGAAAAAACATTAGAACCCTTGTATAAATTGGTTTTAGGTCAAGCGGGAAGTTCCTTCACCTTTGAAGTGGCTCTGAAAAACGGAATTCCTTTTAGTTTAATCAATCGCGCGAAGAAGAAAATCGAAGTCGGAAAAGTACGTTTTGATAAAACTATTGCCACACTTCAAAAGGAACGTTCGAAATTGGAAAAAACTTCAATCAATTTGAAAGAGGAAGAAACCAAAGCGCGTGAGGAAAGCAAAAAGATGGAAAACATCAATGTAAAAATCAAACAGAAACTGGAAAGCTATCAGGAATTATACGACAGCAACCAAAAAACGATTTACATTGGACAAAAAATAGAATCAATAGCCGAAAGTTATTTCAACAACAAAAACAAGAAAAATTTGATTGGTGAGTTTTTGAAAATCATCGAAATCGAAAATTCCAAACGCATAAAAGCAACTCCAAAAGAAGCTAAAGCAATTATTGAGAAGAAAAAGGAGATTGTTAAAGAAGTTACAGTTGTAGTCGAAGAAATTAGAAAGGAAAAGAAAGAAAAAAAACTGAAACCTATCATTGAAAAACCAAAACCTATTCTAAAACTAGGCGACCGAGTTAGAATGCAAGACGGAAAAGCAGTTGGAACTATCGATGCTATAGAAAAAAACAAGGCCACTGTCAATTATGGGATATTCACTTCGAAAGTAAGTTTGGATCAGTTGGAATTTGTGGAAACGGGTAAGAAATAGTGGTTGGTATGTCATTGCGAGGAACGAAGCAATCCCACTAACATTTGCAAAAGATTGAGCATCAAATTGAATTGATTCCTACTCGAAGTATAAACCTAAAATAATGAAACCAGGATTTATTTATATCATTACTAATAAATATCAAACTGTAGTTTACGTTGGGGTTACATCCAACCTCCCACAAAGAATTTTAGAACACAAGAAAAAAAAGCATCCAAATTCCTTTTCAGCACGATATAATGTAAACATATTGGTCTATTACGAGCAATTCCAATGGATTGGCGATGCCATTGCCAGAGAAAAACAAATCAAAGCAGGATCAAGAGAAGCTAAAAACGATTTAATTCGTTCTTTGAATCCTACTTGGAAAGATTTATTTGAAGAAATCAAAGATATAATGACCGACTGAAAATAATTTTAAAACCAGGAATAAATTTGAGCAACATATGCGATTGCTTCGTTCCTCGCAATGACCTATAAAAAAGATGGAGAACCTACCCCAAGATAAAAAAATAATCCTCTTTGATGGCGTTTGCAATTTATGCGATTCGGCGGTGCAATTTGTGATTCGACACGACAAAAAAGATGTGTTCCGATTTGTAGCTTTACAATCAGAATTAGGACAGAATATTTTAAAGCACATTGGAATCGATCCAAAATACATTGATAGTGTCATCTTATATGAGCCTGGGGTTGCCTACCATTATAAATCGGCAGCAGCGCTTGAAATAGCAAAAAATCTGGGTGGATTTTGGCATTTGGGTACGTTGTTCAGAATTATTCCAAGCGGGATAAGTAACCAAGTCTACGATTACATTGCCAAAAACCGCTACAAATGGTATGGCAAAAAGGATAGTTGTATGGTGCCAAGCCCTGAATTAGAATCAAAAGTTTTATAAAAAATTCCAATTATGACATTTATCATATTTAATATTGTTTAATACTACTAAATTTGACCAATCTTAAAATATTAATTATGGGAAGAATACCTTTATATTCGTGGGGAAACGGGTCATTTATAATGATTTTTGTTTTTGGTTTAGTAATAATTGGTTTAATTGCAGCCGTTTACTTCATGATGAATTCCGATAAGAAAAAGAAATAAGATTTAATGCAAAAAAAAGAGGATATCCCAATAAGGTATCCTCTTTTTATATTTAATAGAATCAAAATCTCTAATTAATTTCGAATCAATTTTCTGTATTTAATTCGCTTAGGGGTTAAGTCACCACCCAAACGTTTCTTTTTGTTTTCTTCATATTCCGAAAAACCTCCCTCGAAATAATACACTTCAGAATCACCTTCGAAAGCTAGAATGTGAGTACAAATTCTATCCAAAAACCATCTATCATGCGAAATTACAACGGCACAACCAGCAAAGTTTTCTAAACCTTCTTCCAAAGCTCTTAGTGTGTTTACATCCAAATCGTTGGTCGGCTCATCTAACAAAAGTACGTTACCTTCTTCTTTCAATGTCATCGCCAAGTGCAAACGGTTTCTTTCACCACCAGAAAGCATCGACACTTTCTTGTTTTGTTCTCCACCACCAAAATTAAATCGAGATAAATATGCACGAGAATTAACTTGTCTTCCGCCCATCATAATTAATTCCTGTCCATCGGCAAAGTTTTCCCAAATCGATTTATTAGGATCAATATTCGAATGGGATTGATCTACATAAGCAATTTTCACTGTGTCACCAACCAAAAATTCTCCACTATCGGTTTTTTGCTCGCCCATAATCATCTTGAAAATAGTCGATTTACCCGCACCGTTTGGCCCAATAATTCCAACAATTCCTGCCTGTGGCAAGGTGAAATTCAAATTATCATATAATAATTTTTCACCGAAAGCTTTGGCCACATTCTTGGCTTCAATAACATTGGTTCCCAATCTTGGACCATTTGGAATATAAATTTCTAATTTTTCGTCCAATTGTTTTTGGTCTTCGTTTAAAAGTTTGTCATAGTTCTGCAAACGCGCTTTTTGCTTCGTTTGACGACCTTTGGCTCCTTGGCGAACCCAGTCCAATTCACGTTCTAAGTTTTTTCTACGCTTTGAAGCCACTTTTTCTTCTTGTGCCATTCTATTGGATTTTTGCTCCAACCAAGACGAATAATTCCCTTTCCAAGGAATACCTTCTCCTCTATCCAACTCCAAAATCCAACCTGCCACATTATCCAAGAAATACCTGTCGTGCGTTACCGCGATAACAGTTCCAGCATATTGTGCTAAATGTTGCTCTAACCAAAGTACCGATTCCGCATCCAAGTGATTCGTTGGCTCATCCAAAAGCAATACATCAGGTTGTTGCAACAACAAGCGACATAAAGCCACACGACGACGCTCACCACCCGACAAATTTTTGATTGGTGTATCACCATCTGGAGTACGCAAAGCATCCATTGCAATTTCAAGTTTTGTATCGATTTCCCAAGCACCAAGAGCATCAATTTTGTCTTGTAAAGCCGCCTGGCGATCCATCAACTTGTCCATTTTATCGGCATCTTCGTAATTTTCAGGAAGACCAAATAAATCGTTTATTTTATTGTATTCATCCAAAACTGCCATTGTTTCGGCAACTCCTTCTTGAACAATTTCAAGAACCGTTTTTGTTTCGTCTAATTGCGGATCTTGTTCTAAATAACCCACGGTATAACCTGGTTGAAAAACTACATCCCCTTGATAGTTTTTATCTACTCCTGCAATAATCTTCAAAAGTGAAGATTTTCCAGAACCATTAAGACCTAAAATTCCAATTTTTGCTCCGTAAAAGAAACTCAAATAAATATTCTTAAGAACAGGTTTGTCTGCTCCTTGATAGGTCTTACTCAATTTTTGCATTGAGAAAATTACTTTTTTATCGTCTGCCATAGTATTGTTTGTTGTTTATTGTTAATAGTTTATTGTCTGTATAAAAAAAATGAATCTGGTCCAAAAAGAACTGAACACTTTTTTAAGAATTAAAACTGAACACTGAACACTTATTAAACCCTTCCTTTCAGCGAGTTAAAAACCCAAGCATTCGCAAAAAACCCTAAGCCAACGGCTGCAAATCCCCAACCGGCTACGTCATCATATCTAAAAGCGCCTAGGCCGATCAATAACAATCCCATTAAAACCATTATCAAAGTCGCCCATCCTAAAATGGTGTTTTTATTCATTCCCATAATTAAATTTGTATTGTTTTTTAAGAAGTGCAAATATCGTAAATTTTCAATGCTAATTAAATATTTTAAAAAGCATTTCTTTTAATAAATCAGATTGAGGCAAAGCATTGGCACCTACACCTTTGCTTTTCACATCAACATCACGTAATGAAGAAACTATTTGACTGACCTTTTTCATTGGAAAATTCCTCAGCGCCACATCATAATCCTTCAAAAAAAACGGACTTACACCGAGCACAGCAGCAACATTTTTGGGGTTTCTGTCTTTTAGTCCATGGTATTTCAGTAGTTTGACATAAAAGCCAAACACCGTACTTGTGGTCACTACTAAAGGATTTGCTTTGGGATTATCAGAAAAATATTGAGCAATTTGGTAAGCCTTCAATTGATTTTTAGAACCTAAGGCATTCAACAATTCAAAATTATTGAAATCTTTGCTGAAGCCAATGTTCTCCTCAATGTGTTTAGGTGTAATTGTGCTGCCTTTCGGCAAAATGATTTGCAGTTTTTCTAATTCATTGTTGATTTTGCTCAAGTCATTACCAAGAAATTCAACCAACATAGCATTGGCTTTGGGTTCAATCGAATAATTTTTCCCAGACAAAACACGCTTTATCCAATCGCCAACTTGGTTTTCGTACATTTTTTTACTTTCGTAAACGACACCATTTTTGGTCAAATGCTTGGTCACTTTTTTACGTTTATCCAGCGTTTTATTTCGATAACAAAAAACCAGAACTGTGGATGGCATAGGGTTTTCGGCATAAGTCTCGAGTTTGTCAATGGTTTTAGCCAAATCTTGAGCTTCCTTCACAATCACCACTTGAAGTTCCGACATCATTGGATAGCGTTTGGCTGTCGAAATCACATCTTCGATAGTCACATCCCGCCCGTACAAAACCGTTTGATTGAAGCCTTTCTCGTCCTCAGTCAGGATATTCTGTTCCATATAATCGGATAATTTATCTATATAATAGGTCTCCTCACCCATCAAAAAATAAATCGGTTTGATGTTACCCGCTTTGATGTCATTGACTATTTTTACTACTTCTTCCATTTTCAGATTGCTTCGCCAGTTCGCCCTTTGGGCTCGTGTGCAGATTATAGATTGCAGATTTCAGATTTGAAAACTGTAATCTTTCAACTTATTTAATACTTTTGCTTTATGCAGCAACTCAATTTTCCTTCCTATTCTTTTCGTTTCAAAAATAGCGAAAATAAAGTGTCTATTTTCGACGAAATTAGGAAAAAATTTATCATTCTCACTCCCGAGGAATGGGTTCGTCAGCACGTGGTTCGGTTTTTATTGGAAGAAAAAAAGTATCCTAAATCATTAATCAATGTTGAAAAAGTGCTCAATGTGAATGGATTGCGAAAAAGATACGATATTGTCGTTTTCAATCCTGATGGCTCGATCTTGATTTTGGTAGAATGCAAAGCTCCGGAAATCAAAACAGCCCAATCCACCTTCGACCAAATTGCTCGTTATAATTTGACTTTAAAAGCACAATTTTTAATGGTAACTAATGGGCTGAATCATTACTTTTGTCAAATGGATTTTTTGAATGAAAAGTATGTTTTTCTCAAAGAACTTCCAGATTTTGAAACTATGAATCCTAAACTTCCGTCTTGAAAATAGCAGTAGTAATCCTCAATTGGAATGGAGCAAAATTGTTAGAACAGTTTTTGCCTTCCATTATAAAATATTCACCTGAAGCCAACATCTATGTGGCCGATAATTCCTCGACCGATGATTCTATTTCTTGCGTACAAGCGAATTTTCCAACGGTGAAAATTGTGGTAAACGAAAGTAATTTTGGCTTTGCTCAAGGCTATAATGAAGCTTTAAAACATATTGATGCCGAGATTTATGCTTTAGTAAACTCTGATATAGAGGTGACTGAGAATTGGTTAAAACCAATCTTAGCAACCTTTGAAAACGAACCTAAAACAGCCATTATCCAACCAAAAATTTTAGACTTTAAGCGCAAAGAATACTTCGAATACGCTGGGGCTGCCGGCGGATTTATGGATAAATATGCCTATATGTTTTGCCGAGGGCGATTGTTCGATACTTTAGAAAAAGACCAAGGCCAATACGAAGATCATTGCGAAATCTTTTGGGCGTCTGGGGCTTGTTTTTTTATCCGAAGTTCGGTTTACAAGAAACTTGAAGGTTTCGATGCCGATTTTTTTGCCCATCAAGAAGAAATAGATTTGTGTTGGCGGGCTTTCAACAAAGGGCATATCATCAAATACAATTCGGAATCAGTGGTGTATCACGTGGGTGGAGCGACCTTGCAACAAGGAAATCCGATGAAAACCTTTTTGAATTTCAGAAATTCATTGCTGATGATGGTCAAAAATTTACCTAAGAGAAAATTGTTTCCTGTGCTTTTTGTCCGCCTTATTTTAGACGGAATTGCTGGTATTCAATTTCTTAGTCAAGGGAAATTCAAGCACTTATTTGCTGTATTAAAAGCTCATTTTGCTTTTTATTGGCTTTTGCCAAAAAATTATAAAAAAAGAGATCGTTTTCAATCAGACAGCTACTTCATCACTAAAAGTATTGTTTATCTCTATTTTATAAAGAAAGTGAAAGTATTTAACAATATTTTAGGTACTAAATAAAATATAAAGACTAAATTTGTAAAACACAATTAATTAAAATTTTAACATTTATGAAAAAAGTTGTAATTGCCTTATCATTAGTAATGCTTTTATCTTCCTGTGTTTCTAACAAGAAATATGCTGCCTTAGAAGCGAAAAACAAAGAAACACAAGATTTATTGAATACTTGTACCGTAAAATTAAATTCATGCTTAGAAGAAAAAGCGGGACTTAAAGCGACTGTCGATGGATTAAAAGATCAAAATCAAAATTTGATTGCACAATCTAAAGATATGACTGTATTGACAAAACAAGGAGCTCAAAACATTGAAAAAGCTTTGGAGTCAATCAAGGAAAAAGATTTGAAAATTAGCAGAATGCAAGACGCTTTAACTAAAAAAGACAGTGTAACTCTTGCTGTTGTTACAAGTTTGAAATCCGTAGTTGGATTGAACGACGAGGATATCGAAATCAACGTTGAAAAAGGAGTGGTTTTTATCTCTATTTCTGATAAAATGTTGTTTAAAAGCGGTAGCTATAATGTAACAGACAAAGCGAAAGGTGTTCTAGAAAAAGTAGCCAAAGTAGTAAATGACAAACCCGATTTTGAATGTATGGTAGAAGGCCACACGGATAATGTTCCTTTTAACGGTAAAGGTGACTTAATTGACAACTGGGATTTAAGTGTGAAGCGTTCTACATCAATTATTCGTGTATTGTCCGAGCAGTTGAGTGTTAATCCTGCCCAATTGATCGCTGCTGGTAGAAGTTCATTTGTGCCTTTAGTAGCCAATGATACCGCTGAAAATAGAGCGAAAAACAGAAGAACTCGCATCTATGTACTGCCTAAAATCGACCAATTCTATGAAATGGTGGAGAAAGAAATGAAGAAACCTCAACAATAATTAGTGTTCTATGAACAGTTTTTAAGTGTTCAGTAAATAAGCAAAAACGTCTTGAGAAATCGGGACGTTTTTTATTTGGTCCATTCTAAAAAGAGTTTGGTTCTTGATCGCCTTAACAATAAACTCGAAATCATTTATCTCTGGAACTTGAATCAATAATTGAGCTTTGGACGTATAGCCAGATGCCAACTGAACACTAAAAACTGACCACTGAACACTTCTTAAAGTATATCCAAACTCCCCTTACCCTCTCTAACTACTTCAGGTTCGTAGCCGGATAAGTCAATAATAGTAGAACCAATATTGTCGCCATAACCACCATCGATAACCATATCGACAAGGTTTTGCCATTTTTCGAAAATGAGTTCTGGATCGGTGGTATATTCAATCACTTCGTCTTCATCACGAATGGAAGTAGAAACAATGGGATTTCCCAACATTTTTACAATTTCCAAGACAATAGAATTATCAGGTATACGAATTCCGACGGTAGTTTTCTTTTTGAATTCTTTCGGAAGCTTATTATTTCCTGGCAAAATAAAAGTATAAGGTCCAGGCAAAGCCCTTTTTAATATCTTGAAAGTAGCCGTGTCTATTTGCTTCACATAATCGGACAGATTACTCAAATCATAACAAATAAAAGAGAAATTGGCTTTGTCTAACTTCACTCCTTTTATTCGCGCAATACGTTCCAAAGCCTTGGTATTGGTAATATCGCAACCCAAACCATAAACGGTGTCGGTTGGATAAATTACCAAACCGCCATCTTGTAATACTTTTACGACTCTGGCAATAGCTGCCTCGTTGGGCTTGTCTTCGTATATTTTTATGAATTGTGACATTTCTTTTAGTTTAAAGTTTAAATTGTTTAAAAGTTTAAAGTTGTGTTGGGTTAAACAATTTTAAACCACTATTTAGTCATTCCTTAAGAACCCACTTTTTGAGTTTTTAGATTTTTTACCAAAAATACATCTGCAAAAATAAGCAGTAAAAATTCGAGCCAAAGAACAATTTGCTCTTTGATTTGGTTGAATCG
>NZ_JBIKRX010000142.1:0-3995 GCF_044348915.1 Flavobacterium sp.
TCGTAACAGATATCGAACGCTATAGAAGTTTATTGACCGTAATGAAAGAAAGTGGCGATGTGCAATTGTACAACCAAAGCAGACCCGCTTTTAATACCTATATTAAAATGTTTGATCGTTTTGGTCGTGAGAGAGAGTAAAAACACATCTAAAGAATAAAAAACTAAATGTAGCGCTATTGCATAGTAACGCTACATTTTTTTATTGTATTTAATACCTTCGAATAATGAATTTCTATTGGGTAAAAACAAATCGTTTTATTAAAAAAATATTCTCAAATTATGTTTGGGATATTCCCAATACTGACAATAAAATTTACCTCACCTTCGACGATGGACCAACTCCAGCAATAACGGACTGGGTTCTCACAGAATTAGAAAAACACAATGCCAAAGCTACTTTTTTTTGCATTGGCAATAACATCGAGAAATATCCCCAAATTTTCCAGAAAGTAATTACTAAAGGACATTCGATAGGAAATCACACTTTCAATCATTTGAATGGTTGGAAAACTTCGACAGAAGAATATTTAAAAAATAGTGATGAGTGGTCGATAATCAGTGGTCAGTATTCAGTGATCAGTGGTCAGAACTGTAAACTAAACACTGAACACTGCAAACTTTTCCGTCCGCCGTACGGCAGAATAAAATCCTCACAAGCTAAAAAACTTAGGGAACAAGGCTATAAAATAATTATGTGGGATGTTTTGAGTGCCGACTTTGGCACTTCTATTTCGGCTGAAAAATGTATTGAAAATGTATTGAAAAACACAAAATCAGGAAGTATAATTGTTTTTCACGACAGCATAAAAGCATTTCCTCGATTGGAATATACTTTGCCGAAAGTTTTAGAAATTTTAGCTAAAAAAGGATTTGTTTTTGAGAAGTTGACCTAAAGATGTTCTTGAACAAGATTAATGATGGAATTGGCATCTAATTCCCCTGATTGTCTCCAAATCATTTGTCCCCCTTTGTAAATCATCAAAGTAGGAAGCCCTTTGATACGCAAGGCTTCGGCTAACTCTTGATTTTTATCCACATCTATTTTTATTACTTTGGCCTTATCGCCCAAAGCTGCGGCAACATCTCTTATTACGGGATGCATCGAAACAGATGATTCATTCCAATCTGTGTAAAAATCGATCAACACAGGGACTTGGGTGCTTATAAGTTCTCCAAATTTTGACATAAAACCAATGAATTTAATTTTTTAAATCTATTGAAAAAAGCTTTTATTTTACAAATGTAGCATTTTAAACGAATTATGACACATTCTTGCCTTTTTTTAGTTGAATTACGGTGATTTCAGGCATAATACCTACTCTTCCTGGATAAGCATGAAAACCAAATCCTCGGTTTACATAGATATATCTTCCCATATTCTCATATAAACCAGCCCATTGTTTATAAATGTATTGAATAGGGCTCCATTTCACTAATCCTGGAATTTCTATTCCAAACTGCATACCGTGCGTATGACCCGAAAGCGTTAAATGATAGTTTTTCGGGTGATTTTTGACTTCACTATCCCAATGACTCGGATCGTGGCTCATCAGTATTTTAAAATCATCTTTAGCTAAATTAGCTGAAGCTAAATTTATATCTCCTACTTTCTTGAAATTAGTCCCCCAATTCTCAACACCAATCAAAGCAATCCGGCCATTCCCTTTCTCGATAAAGGTATGCTCATTCAGCATTAATTTGAAATCGATTTGACCGTGCAAGTTTTTAATATTTTGGAAGTTCTCTGCTTTGGCAGCCTCTGTTGGCCAAGTGATATATTCTCCATAGTCGTGATTTCCTAAAATGGAATATTTCCCGTACTTATGTTCCCTAATCCGCTTAAAACTATCGATCCAAGGATGCATTTCTTTAGCGTGAGTATTGACAATATCACCGGTAAACAAAATCATATCCGAATTTTGTTCGTTGATCAAATCAATAGCATAATTAATTTTGTCCGGATTGTCAAAACTACCACTATGCACATCGGATATGTGTGTAATGGTAAAACCATCGAAAGCCTCGGGTAAATCAGGGAAAAAGATAGCCTGTTTGATAACTTTGTAATTGTATTTGCCAGTAGTAATACCATAGATTAAGGACAAAAAAGGCACGGCTGCAATTCCTAATCCAATCTGACTGACAAATTTTCGTCTTGAAGCAAGAAAATCAGCGCTGTCATTGAGTCGTGCGAAATGATTTATAGCTCCAAAACCTACACGATAAATATCTTCCCCAAATAATACTAACGTCAAAAGGATTTTAGGAAGATATACCATAAGGAGCAAACCCATAGTTTGCATAGTTTGCGGAGTTTGCCCAATTTTACGGTCAAATTGAGTAAATGAATAAATGATATAAGCTAAAACTAAAACACTTACTACTATATATGAAATCAGCAGAACAGGCTTAGCTTTTACTACAGTTCTTAATGCTTGATACGCATAGAGTTCTATTACGAAAAGCAACACCAAAGGAATCAAAAGGCGTGATAACATTTAGGATATAAATTTTTGTGCAAATTAACGAAGAATGAAGAAACGAAATGACTTCATTATAAAAACTTTAACTACTGAGAATACTTGCTTAAACGCGGATTAGACTTTCTTCAATTCACTAATTTCCAATCGCAATTGCTGAAACATATCCTTTACATTCATAACCCCTAAATCATCGGGTTGAAATTCTTGCGTACAAAAACTGCAAACGTGCTCCCAAACCTCCAAAATCTCACTAGCTTTTACCTCATAAGGCTTGTAAATGCTATTATCCGAATGAAATAAGAATATGGTTTCTCTTTTGGGTTTTCTAAAAAGCCTTTTATAAACAATACCATCATTTTTGCTTAAAACCACATAGGTTTTTCCGTCTTTTACATCGGCTAATTTCTCAATATATTTCCCGACAATAAAGGATTTATCATTGTGTGGCGGCATCGAATCCCCTTCGATTGGGAAAGCACGATATTTCCCATTAGATAGAAATGGTAAAGAAATACGTTGTAAATTTTCAACAAATTCTGGATCTCCATAACCTGTCAAATATCCAGCTCTAGCTTTTGCTGTAACAATCTCAATTTTATTTTCGCCGTCACTATCAACAGTAATTGGGAGTAAAATTCGGTTTTCTTCTAGCTGCAATAAATTCTCATAAGGAACACGTCGAATATCAAAAGATAAAAGTAAATCAATACTGACGTGAAAATAACGAGAAATCCTCTGTAAGCAATCAAGAGGCGGGTCTGTTGTTCCTTCATATTTTGCATAACGTTCACGAGGTATTTTTAATTCATCAGCAATTTTTTGCTGTGTCATTCCGCTTTTAACACGAAGGTATCTAAGATTATCTGAAAATATAGACATATGTTAATGTGAATTTAATTCACAACAAATATACTATTTTTTGGTAATATCGTTCTAATTTTGTACAATTAATTATCAAAATTTATGCAGAGAGCAATAGTACATATGGACTTGGACACCTTCTTCGTTTCCTGCGAGAGATTAATCAATCCAAAACTAATGGGTTTACCCTTAATTATTGGCGGTAGTTCAGATCGTGGCGTGGTGGCATCTTGTTCTTACGAAGCCCGAAAATTTGGCGTACGCTCCGCAATGCCCGTAAAATATGCACTCCGATTATGTCCGCAAGCATCGATAATCAAAGGCGATATGGAATACTATTCGAACAAATCCCACGAAGTAACGACCATTATAAAAGAAGTTGCACCAATAGTAGAAAAAGCCAGTATCGACGAGTTCTATCTCGACTTAACCGGAATGGATAAGTTTTTTGGCTGCTACAAATGGACTTCGGAATTGTCGGAAAAAATCATCCGAGAAAGTGGCTTACCCATCAGTTTTGCACTTTCCGTAAACAAAACCGTTTCAAAAATAGGAACCGGCGAAGCCAAACCATTGGGCAAATTTGAAATCACAGAAAAAAACGTAAAACCATTTCTGAATCCGCTACCCATCCAAAAAATACCGATGC
>NZ_JBIKRX010000019.1:0-44354 GCF_044348915.1 Flavobacterium sp.
ACAAAATATAAAAAGATTCACCTAATAAATCCAATGACTATGTGGCATGAATTCGAATTTTATTTCACGTCATTTTGACATGAAATAAAATCCCTATATTTGAGACTGATTAGTTACAATTTTTTCTATGTGGTTTAAAATTTTAACTCTTACTTCAACAGAAAAGCTGTAGAACCATTTTTGTTATTGATAGTACTTATTTTTGTACTTTTGTTTAAAATCAGATAATATGAAAGCTATAAAACAAATTATTGATGTTGAAAATCATACGTTTAGCGTTGTACTTCCAAAAGATTTTACTGCAAAAAGAGTAGAAGTCATCATTTTGCCTTCAAATCCGGAAGATGATATTCCGCAATGGCACAAAGAGATTATAGATAAAAGACTGAAAGACTACAAACAAAATCCAGACGATGTTACTGATTTTGATGTTTTTTGTGATGAGCTGGAAAAAGAAAATCTATGAAGTTTAAATCTGTAATTCAAAATACTGCGAAGAACGATTTGAGAGAAGCTGTAAAATGGTACAATATTCAGAAAAAAGGATTAGGAAATGAGTTTTTAAGTACTGTTAAACAAACTATTTCTAGATTACGATCGTATCCAAATCTGGCTCAAATTAGATATTTTGAAGTTCATACAGCAGTGATGGAAACTTTTCCTTATCTGATTCATTATTATATCGATTCGAATAAAAAAGAAATTATTGTAATAGGTATTTTGCACACCTCAAAAAATCCTGAAAATTGGTATGAGAGATAAAAATATTTCGATAAAGAAAAAGATTTTTTTCAATTCCTAATTAGCCGAAAAAACGAGAAGATTATATTAAAATAAAAATGCCAATCCTAAATTCAGGATTGGCATTTTACATTTATAACGATTTTAAAGTCTGACTTAAATGACTTATATGGTTAATTAAATTACCTTAAACTAGCACCCAATTCGGTTTCTAGATTCTTTTGTAATTTGCCCATAATTTTGTCAATTTGAACATCGGTCAAGGTTTTGGTATTGTCTTGAATCGTGAAACTTACTGCATAGGATTTCTTGCCTTCAGGAAGATTTTTGCCTTGGTACACATCGAATAAATTGATGTCTTTCAACAATGATTTCTCGGTTTGTCTGGCCAAATTATAAATAGTATCGAAAGAAATGTTTTCATCCAATAACAAAGACAAATCTCTGCGAACCTCAGGATATTTAGGGATTTCGGTGAATTTGATTTTATTCGAAAGCAGTTTCAAAATCAACGCCCAATTGAAATCGGCGAATAAAACTTCTTGCTTGATGTCAAAATGTTTTAGAATTGATTTTTTCACCACTCCATATTCTACCAAAATATCATTACCCAAACCAATAGCAATTCCTTCTGAAAATACATCCGAAGTCATCGGTAGGTTTTGAGTTTTATTAATTCCCAATCGTTCCAAAACAGCATTCACATAGCCTTTGAATAAGAAGAAATCGGTTGGTTTTTGTACGTTGGTCCAGCTTTCTTGATTGCGATTTCCGGTGATGAACATCGTTAAATGTTTGTGTTCTTCGTAACCGGATTCGAATTTGTGGTAGGTTTTTCCGAATTCAAAGAATTTCAAATCTGAATTTCTACGGTTGATGTTATACGATAAAGCTTCAAGTCCAGAAAACAATAAAGATTGACGCATCGCTGCCAAATCACTACTCAATGGATTTAACATCATCACATTGTGTTCCTCTTTCAACATATCCGACAATTGAACGTAAGATGAAGTTGTCAAGGAATTGGCCATCATTTCGTGAAAACCTTGAGAGTTCAATTGCGCTGCCACAACGTTTTGCACTTTATAATCTTCGGTTCGGGGTGCGTTAGAAACCGTAGCATTCAATTTATCCGAAAATTTGATATTGTTGTAGCCATAAACACGAAGAATTTCCTCGATAACATCTATTTCTCTTTGCACATCCACACGATAGGAGGGAATCACTAGACCTAAACCAGCATCAGAAACACTGTTAACTTTGATTTCTAATGAAGCCAAAATGTTTTTTATGATTTCTTTTGGCAATTCTTGTCCAATAATTCTTTTAACATTATTAAAGTTCAAGACCACAGGAAAGTCCTCAATTTTCTTTGGATACAAATCAACAATATCCGAAGTGATTTCACCACCAGCCACTTCTTGAATCAACAAAGCGGCACGTTTCAAGGCATATGCGGTTATACTTGGATCGATTCCTCTTTCGAAACGGAAAGAAGCATCTGTATTCAATTGGTGTCTTTTGGCACTTTTGCGTATGCTTACCGGATTAAAATAAGCACTTTCTAGGAAAATAGCAGTCGTGTTTTCGTTAACACCAGAACCTTTGCCTCCAAAAACTCCCGCAATGCATAAAGGTTCGTCACCATCACAAATCATCAAATCTTCCTCGTGTAAGGTTCTTTCGATGTCATCAAGGGTTGTGAATTTGGTTCCAGAAGGAAGTGTTTTTACGTTTATTTTTCCATTGATCTTAGCCGCATCAAAAGCATGAAGCGGTTGACCTAATTCGTGCAAAACATAATTAGTAACATCGACAATATTATTTTTAGGATTTATACCAATCGCTTTCAAACGGTCTTTCAACCATCTCGGTGATTCTTTAACTTTGACACCCGAAATGGTAACTCCACAATATCTTGGGGCTAATTTACCATCTTTGACAACAACGTCTATTTTCAATGTTCTTTTATCCAC
Source organism: Flavobacterium sp. (assembly GCF_044348915.1). Classification (GTDB taxonomy): domain Bacteria; phylum Bacteroidota; class Bacteroidia; order Flavobacteriales; family Flavobacteriaceae; genus Flavobacterium. The sequence continues at coordinate 2,718 of NZ_JBIKRX010000019.1, forward strand.
TCTAAAGTTACTTACTGAAGGGGTAATAAATTCAACATTAATACCGGTTTGCATCAAACCTGCTCTCAAATCACGAGCTGTTCCAAGATGACTCATTGCATCTGCACGGTTTGGTGTCAATCCGATTTCGAATACCTCGTCGTTTTCTACATTGAAAAGTCCAGCGGCTTTTATCCCAGCATTTACGGCATTGTCTAAAACCATAATGCCATCATGGCTATTACCAAGTCCTAATTCGTCTTCGGCACAAATCATTCCGTGGCTTTCCTGGCCTCTTATTTTTCCTTTTTTTATTTGAAAAGCTTCACCGTCTTTATCGTACAAAGTAGTTCCAATAGTTGCCACCAATACTTTTTGGCCTGCTGCAACATTAGGTGCGCCGCAAACAATCTGAAGCGGAACACCATCGCCTAAATCTACAGTGGTCACTTTTAATCGGTCGGCATCAGGATGTTGAACGCAAGTTAGAACCTTGCCTACGACGATTCCTTCTAATCCGCCTTTTATCGATTGGTACTTTTCGACCATCTCAACTTCTAAACCTAAGTCTGTTAGTAAAGCCGCTGTTTCTTCGGATTGCCAATCTATTTTGATGAATTGTTTTAACCAGTTGTATGATATTTTCATGTTGTGTAAAGTAAATTTTCAAAGACGCAAATATAAGGATTGCAGATTGGACAAAGAAACAAATGAATGGGTTTTTTGAATAGAATTTACTTATTTAAAGTAGCGTTCTATTGGTTCGATTGTAATAATTTCTTAGCCAAAAACAGATTGGTCGAATCGTCTTCTTTAATAGTCAAAAAATAATTGAGTTGCCAATTTTGGGTTCTCTCGGCTTGTTTGCTGTTGGGAATCTCCCAAGGTGGATAAATTCGAATGCCTCGTTTTCCTATTTTGCCCTTTTGTGTTATAATTTCTTTGTTGGCTAAAACACTTTTTGGGAAAATAAATTGTCCAAAGTGTTCGCCACTTCTTGCAGTAATAATAATAAAATCTATTTCGTCTTGGACACCAAAAGGCTCGGTTATTCCATTTTTATTTCTTTTCCAAATGCTCACAAATTGACCGTTTTTAGTAGGAGTTATTTTAGCGTTGCGATACAGAATTTTGGAGCCGTGAAGTTCAAATGTGCAAGCTCCATATTCCTGACTTTCAGTTTCCCATTGAAGATTAGTAAATTCGAAAGCACAGGCGTCATAAACCTTTGCTTTGGCTATATGCAAGTCGTCGTGAAAGCTCGTGATATTGCTCATTAAATCAATTCCTCCACGTGTTTTTTGATGTTTTCCGCGATTTTTTTGGTTGGCAAATCGTTGTCATCTGTACCAAATGGGTCCTCGATTTCCTCTGCTATCAACTCTAAACTTGCCAGTACATAAAAGATGAAAACCACTACCGGAATTACGAAATAGCCTAGAATAAATACATAAGCAAAAGGCAATGTCAGCACGTATATAAAAATGAATTTCTTGATAAATGCACTGTAGGAGTAGGGAATAGGGGTGTTCTTGATTCGTTCGCAAGCGCCACAAATATCAGTGAAAGATTGTAGTTCATTATTCAAAATAATAAGTTGGTCACCCGTGATTTTATTTGAAGTATATAAGTCACTTATTTTTTGAAATAGTATTTTGGCCACTTGGTTGGGTCTGTGTTTGTGGTGGTCAAATTCCAAATCGACATCGTCAAACAATTGTTTTGCAGTATCGCTGTCGCTCAAATGTTTCTGCAAGATGGAGGCATAACCCGGAATCATTTTCCTGAAATAGGTACGATCACTTTCGTCCTTTAAAATCACCGATAATTTTATGGCTAAATTTCGGCTGCTGTTAACCAATCCGCCCCACATTCTTCGTCCTTCCCACCAGCGATCATAAGCCGTATTAGTTCGATAAGCTAATAATAATGAAATTACGAAACCCAACAAACTGTGCATGACAGAGATGTTCTTAACATAACTATCTTCTGGTAAATGCCAATAAATCATTTCCAAATAGCCAATAATTCCAGAATAAATCCCGATAATGATCATCATTGGAATTAATTTTTGAAAAGTATCTGCTTTACTTGCACTAAAAATAAAGCTGATCCATTCTTTTGGGTTATAGGAAGTCATTTTTAATTTTTTAACAAAAGTATATTAAAAACTCATATTTCCTGCCAATTCTCGAAGAGCAATTTCAGATAATTTGGCTTGAAATTGGGCATTGCTGTACCGCACTTTGGCATTGATGTAATTTAGTTGTGCAGCTCTAAATTCTAAGGTAGTTATGGTTCCAATTCGGAATTTATCCACGGTGATGTTTAAGTTTTGTTTGGCTATTGCTTCGTTCGTTTCTTCCAAATCAATCAATTCTAAATTGGTCAAATAGGTCTGAAAAGCAATGGATAATTCTGATGTTAACAAAAGACTTTGCTGTTCGATAGCAATTTTAGAATTATCCAATTGGATTTTTGCGATTTTTTCGTTTCTATTTTGTGCAAAACCGTCAAATACATTCAAGGATGCCCTAAGTCCATAATTGAATCCACGGGCTGAAAATGCAGCGGTAAAACCTAAACTCGATTCGGTATCTAAAAAGTTGTAACCAGTGGTCAAGTTGATTCGCGGGTAGCGATCTCCTTTGATTTGTTTCAATTGTAATTCAGCAACTCTTTTGTTGATAATTTCGGATTCTAATTGTGGATTTTGTTTTTCTGCCAATGCAATTAATTCTGCCAGAATTAATTTGTCGTCCACCTTTACATTATCCACAACTTTAAAATCTACTTTCGAATCTCTGGCAAGAATTTGGTTTAGAACAATTTTTCGGTTTGCATAGGATTCTTTCTGTCTTAGCAGCGCTACTTTGTCAGTGTTTAAATCTACCTGCGCATTCAAAACTTCTAATTTGGAAGCTTTCCCAATTTTAAATCTATTTTGAGCCAATTCTAATCGTTTGGTCGAAATCATTATGGTGGTATCTAAAGCTGTTAATTGTTGCTGCTGCTGCACCAAATCGAAATAAACCGCATTGACCTCGCTAATTTTTAGTATTATCGTTCGTTTTAATTGAGCTTCACCTAATTTCTGTAGTTCTTTCAGTTGATCTAATCTGGCAAACATTTTGAACCCATCAAAAACAGTCCAATCGAGTCCTACACCGTAATTCAAAGAATTATTTTTGGCGTTATCGAGTGTGTTAACTGTCCCGTTTTGTAGCGTTTGGGTGCTGTTTTCAATCCTATTGGCATCGACAAGGCTTGCTGTTACCCTAGGCAGCATTCCTGCATTTCCAGTAGAAACATTCGTTTTGTCAATATCTAAATTGTTGGAAGCAATTTTTATTTCAAAATTATTTTCCAATGCAATTTTCATTGCGTCTTTGATGGTCAATACTTCTTGGGCACTAGTTTTAGCTGCGCATAGCAAGAATAAAATTAGACTACGGATTATTATTTTAGTGTGCATTTTTTATTGTTTTTTACCACCAATTTACTTAAAAATTTAACCACAAATCACTCAAATTATCACAAATTTTTCTTCTAAAAAATGTAGAAGTTCCTATTTTAATGCGTGCTAATTTGTGCAATTTGCGGTAAAAAAAAATATTTATTTACTTTCTTTTTCATATTCTTCAATATGATCAAATTCTGGATAGTGCTTTCTAGCTTTCGACCACAGCAAATACAATGCTGGGATGACGAATAAGGTTAATACCAAAGAAAAAATAGTACCTCCAACAATGACAACTCCCATTCCAATTCTACTTTTTGAGGCGGCTCCAATCGACAAGGCGATTGGTAAAGCTCCTAGTGCAATGGTTAAGCTTGTCATTAAAATAGGGCGAAGTCGTGACTCAGATGCTTGTAGAATGGCATCCAATTTTGATTTCCCTTGCTCACGCAATTGATTGGCAAACTCCACTATTAGAATTCCGTTTTTAGTAACGAGACCAATTAGCATTATGGTTCCAATTTGACTAAAAATATTCCAAGTTTGATCAAACAACCAAAGTGAAAATAAAGCACCTGCCACTGCCATTGGTACAGTTAAGATAATGATAAATGGGTCGATAAAACTTTCGAATTGTGCTGCTAGAATCAAAAATATCAACAGCAAAGCCAAGCCAAATGCGAAAGAAGTATTCGAACTACTTTCGACAAAATCTCGCGATTCACCACCCAAATCAGTTGTAAAAGTATCATCCAAAACTTTGTCTTTGATTTCATTCATAGCATTAATTCCATCTTCTATACTTTTGCCAGGAGCCAGACCTGCCGAAACGGTTGCAGACATGTATCGATTGTTGTGATACAATTGTGGCGGATTGCTTTTCTCATCAATGCGCACTACATTGTCCATTTGAATAAGCTCTCCTTTATTGTTTTTGACAAACATAGAAGTAAGGTCTAAAGGTTTCGAACGGTCCTCCTGTTCAAACTGTCCTATCACTTGGTATTGTCTTCCGTTTTTCATAAAATAGCCAAATCGCTGACCGCTTAAGGAAAGTTGCAAGGTTTGAGCAATATCAATTACTGAAATTCCTAGACTTTCTGCTTTCTCTCGATCGATAGTAACATTGATTTCGGGTTTGTTGAATTTTAGATTCACATCGGTGGTTGAAAAAGTATCGTTGTTTGCTGCTTGTTCCATAAACAAGGGAATCTTTTCTTGTAGTTTTTCGAAATTTTCAGACTGGATAATATACTGAACGGGCAGTCCTCCACGACGGCTAACTGCAATAGTTGGCTGCTGTGTAACTGAAGTTTTCGCATTGGGATATTTCTTTACAATCTTAGACATTTGATCGGCAATTTCCATTTGAGATCGAGATCTATCACTTGGTTCTTTCAGTGATATTCTAATAAAACCGCTATTGACAGAACCACTACCGCTAAATCCAGGAGAAGTATACACAAGACTCACTTTCTTTTCGGGTATTGAATCGTCTACTAATTTGGATATTTCTTGCATAAAACGATCGGTATATTCGTAGCTGGAACCTTCCGGTGTTGACATTCTCATTATAAATCCGCTGCGGTCGTCTAGTGGTGACGTTTCCTTTTGAATAATACTAAAAAATAAATAAATAAATCCGAAACAAGCTAAAATGATTGGGAAACTTAACCATTTACGGGCCATAAACTTTTCTAAATAAAAAGCATAGGTTGCATTTAATTCTTGAAAGTAAGGCTCCGTTTTAATATAAAATTTCGATTTAGTTTGCTCTCCACTTTTCATTAAATAGGCATTCAACATTGGAGTTAAAGTCAATGACACAAAGGCCGATACCAAAACGGCTGCTCCAATGACGACTCCAAATTCCCGAAACAATCTGCCTACAAATCCTTCAAGGAAAATTACGGGAAGAAATACAGCTGCCAAAGTGATGGAAATAGAAATTACGGCAAAAAATATTTCGTTCGAGCCCTTAATCGCGGCTTCAATGGGCGTCATTCCTTCTTCCACTTTTTTGAAAATATTCTCCGTGACTACAATTCCATCGTCGACCACTAATCCGGTGGCGAGCACAATAGCCAATAGTGTCAAAACATTAATTGAAAATCCGAAAAGCCACATTATGAAGAATGTTGCAATCAATGAAACAGGAATATCTATCAATGGGCGAAAGGCTATAGCCCAATCTCTGAAAAACAAGTAGATGATTAGTATCACTAAAAGTATCGAAATACCCAAGGTTTCCGCAACTTCTGTTATCGATTTCCGCACAAAAACCGTATTATCAATAACAATGTTTAGCTTGATATCTTTGGGTAAATCTTTCTTGAATTTTTCGAACTCTTTATAAAATTTATTTGAAATATCGATATAATTGGCTCCAGGAAGAGGCACAATAGCGACAGCTACCATCGGCCTTCCAGACTGACTCATATTGCTTTCGATATTTTCTGTATCCAGCGTGGCTCGACCAATATCATTCAGTCTGACGATTCTATCGCCATCTGTTCGAATAATAATATTGTTGAAATCGGCTGCCGAAGATAAATTCCCAATGGTTTTTACAGTCAGTTCGGTATTGCTTCCAGTTATTTTTCCTGAAGGCAATTCTACATTTTGTTTGTTTAAGGCCGCTCGGACTTCGGATACGGTAATGCTATAGGAGGCTAATTTTTTAGGATCGAGCCACAACCGCATAGCATAGCGCTTTTCGCCCCAAATTTGAACGCCACTCACTCCTGGAATGGTCTCTAATCGTTGACCAATAACATTCTCAGCAAAATCTGTTAATTCCAATTGACTTCGAGAATCACTTTGAACGGTCATCGAAATGATAGATTCACTGTTCGCATCTGCTTTAGAAACGATGGGTTGTGAATCGATATCTTCTGGTAATTCACGGATGGTTCGAGAAACTTTATCCCGTACATCGTTCGCAGCGGCTTCTAAATCTTTATCCAAATTAAATTCCACTGTAATCGAACTAGATCCTTGACTACTTGATGAAGTGATATTTCTGATTCCATCGATAGAATTTATTGCTTTCTCAAGCGGTTCGGTGATTTGCGATTCGATGATATCTGCGTTCGCACCGGTATAATTAGTTCGAATAGAAATTTGTGCCGGATCTATCGAAGGAAATTCTCTTATTCCTAAAAAAGTATAACCAATAATTCCAAACAAAACGATAGTCAAGTTGAGAACAATAGTTAATACGGGTCTTTTTATGCTGATCGTGGATAAACTCATTGAGATTGCAGATTTTAGATTTTAGATTGCAGATTTTAGATTTCACTGAACACTCAAAACTGAACACTGAACACTATTTAAGTTTTACTTTCACAGCATCATCTTCTTTCAAAGACATTACTCCGCCAGTGATAAGCGTATCTCCCGCTTTGATACCTGATAAAACCAAAACTGACGCGTCTGTTCTGGTAGTCGTTTCTATCATTGTTTCTTTGGCTTTTCCCTCTTTCATTATAAAGACTTTTTTACCATTTTGCACAGGTACAATAGCTTCCGACGGAATGACAACCGCATCTTTGATGATAGCTAATGGCAATTCGACATTAGCAAAAGTGCCTGGCAACAATTTCCCATCTCTATTTTCGGCAATGGCACGAACTTGTAATGTTCTTGTTGCAATTTCCACTTCAGGTTCAATGGCATAAATTGTAGCCGTATATTTTTTGGTTGAACCAGCAACTGTAAAACTCAAATCGGTATTTGATTTTATCTGATTGGCATATTTTTCAGGAATAGAAAATGAGATTTTCAATTGATTGATGTTGACTAATTTGGCAACCAAAAGGCTAGGAGTGATGTAAGTTCCCTGCGAAATAGAACGCAAGCCAATCGTTCCAGAAAATGGAGCTCGTACGGAAGTCTTGCCAATTTGCGCTTGAATTAACTGAGTTTGTGCTTTTGCGAGTTTGAAATCAGCTTTTGCTACATCATACTCTTCCTGACTGATGGCTTCTTTCTCAAGCAATAATTTTGCTCTTCTCTCATTTTCCGAAGCCAATCCCTCTTTTGTTTTGGCTTGAGCCAATTGTGCTCTTAATTCCACATCGTTTACTTTGAAAAGTAATTGACCTTTAGATACGGTAGTACCTTCTCTAAAATTGATGCTTTCCACAATTCCAGAAACTTCGGAACGAATTTCAACTTGCTCATTGGCTTCGATTGAACCTGAAAGTGATAGATTATTGTCGAAAGTTTGGGTTTGTACAACAATCCCACTGAGAGTCATTACTTTGTTTTTGCCGTCTTTTCCTTTTGAATCGTTATTTTTATTTTTGTTGGAAACAATTCTATAGGTAATAAATGCTCCAAATGCTATAATTAATACAGTAAAAACAAGGTGTTTAAGTTTCATAATTGATAAAAAAATGAGATTAGATTGGTCCTATTTAGGGTAAGGACAAATTTAGTATTTGGAAAAAAGAGATTTTAATCAATTATTTAGTGATTTATAAATAGAAAATAATTATCAAAAGAAAGAAAAAAACTTTAGGAACCGGCACTAAACTATAGGTCAAATTAGTAAAGAAAAAACTGTAAAATTGGTGTTACCTTCGTTCCAATCGATTTGTTTTAGCTTATATAATTCCAAATATTCTTTTTCTTGGTCAATTCGATATAAGTGGCTCTCAAGATTCTATTTTCTGGTTGTTGTATAGACGGGTCTTCTTTTAGTATTTTTAGCGCATAATTGCGTGCCATCTGCAAAATATCTTTGTCTTTAACAATATCAGCAATTTGAAGATTCAAAACCCCACTTTGTTGGGTTCCCATCAAATCACCTGGTCCCCGAAGTTTAAGATCTACTTCTGCAATTTCGAATCCATCATTTGTGCCCACCATAGTTTCCATTCGCGTTTTGCTGTCGGCACTCAATTTATGACTGGTCATCAAAATGCAATAACTTTGTTCCGCGCCGCGACCCACACGACCTCGAAGCTGATGGAGTTGTGACAATCCAAAACGTTCCGCACTTTCGATAATCATCACGCTGGCGTTTGGAATATTTACACCGACTTCAATCACGGTCGTAGCGACCATGAAGTTGGTTTTTCCCTCAGCGAAACGTTTCATTTCTGCGTCCTTATCCGCGGGTTTCATTTTTCCGTGAAGAATAGAAATAGCGTATTGTGGTAATGGAAAATCCCGAGAAATACTTTCGTAGCCATCCATTAAATCTTTGAAATCCATAGTTTTCGATTCTTCAATCAACGGATAGACAATGTAAATCTGTCGGCCCAAAGCAATTTCATCCCGAATGAATTTCCAAACTTTCAACCTATTGCTGTCAAAACGATGCACGGTTTGAATGGGTTTTCGGCCTGGTGGCAATTCGTCAATCACAGAAATATCCAAGTCACCATACAAACTCATCGCCAAAGTTCGTGGAATAGGAGTGGCGGTCATTACCAAAACGTGGGGTGGAATAGCCCCACCAACCTCCCCAGAAGGGAGGCTTCCTTTCTTCCACAATTTCGAGCGTTGTTCTACACCAAAACGATGTTGCTCGTCAATAACGGCTAAGCCCAAGTTGTGGAATTTTACCTTGTCTTCCAACAAAGCGTGTGTACCAATCAGAATGTGTAAACTGCCGTTTTCGAGTTCTTCGTGGATGATTTTTCTAGCTGTAGTTTTGGTTGAACCAGTTAGTATTTTTATGTTGATTTTTAAATCTTTGGCTAATTCTGATAATCCGTTAAAATGCTGGTTGGCCAAAATTTCTGTTGGCGCCATCAAGCAGGATTGAAAGCCGTTGTCTAAAGCGATAAGCATACTCATCAAAGCGACGATTGTTTTTCCGGAACCCACATCGCCTTGCAGTAATCGGTTCATTTGGGCGTTACTTCCCATATCGATTCGGATTTCCTTGATAACTCTTTTTTGCGCATTAGTGAGTTCGAAAGGCAAATGGTTTTGGTAAAAATCATTAAAAAAAGCGCCAACTTTGGTAAACGGATGTCCTTTGATTTTGTGCTTTCGAATCAAATTTTGTGTAATGAGTTGTACTTGAATATAGAATAATTCTTCAAACTTCAATCGGAATTGGGCTTTCGCCAAAGCTTCGGCGCTTTTAGGAAAATGAATATTGAATAAAGCCGCATTTTTAGGAATCAATTTTAATTCGGCAATTAAATAATCCGGCAAGGTTTCAGCGAATTTGGCTTGGGTTTCCAAGAACAATTGCTGCATCATTTTGTTGATGGCACGATTCGAAACACCGCGATTGGCCAAAGTTTCAGTCGAGGGATAAACGGGCTGCATCGCCGAACGCAGACTTTGTTCGTGTTCTTTCAGCAGCTCAATTTCAGGATGCGCCATGTTGAATACATTCGCGAAGGAAGTACATTTTCCGAAAACCACACACATTTCATTGAGTTTCAAACTTTCTCGAATCCATTTATGACCCTGAAACCAAACCAATTCCATTTGTCCGGTATCATCTACGAAAGTAGCCACCAATCTTTTTTGGTTTTTGCCAAATTCAACCGTTTTGATATTGATGATTTTGCCAATGATTTGAACTTCGGCCACATTGTTTTGTAATTCGTTGATTTTATAATAACGCGTCCGATCAATGTAGCGATTGGGAAAAAAATTGAGCAAATGTCCGTACTTATGAATTCCCAATTCCTTGCGCAGTAGTGCACCGCGGTTAGGTCCGACGCCTTTGAGGTATTCGATTTGGGTTTCTAATAGGTTTTGCTGCATAGTTTTTAAATAGAAAATAGAATAAAGAGAATAGAATATAGATTTTCCGAGTCTTTACTCTTTATTCTATGCTCTTTTCTCTATTTAAAGCGAAGATAGTTTTTTGTTTGGAAAATAGGAAATAGAATTGTTTGGTATTGGATTAGGAAAAAGTATATTTGAATTCTTAAAAATACCGCAAAATGATAACTCATCTCGCATTGCTTCGTGGCATCAACGTTTCTGGTCACAATATGATAAAAATGGAGGCTTTGAAAACTACTTTGGAAGCTGTGGGTTTTCAAAATGTGGAAACGTATATTCAATCGGGAAATGTTTTTGTGGATACAGAAGAAGAAAATGCAGCTGCCGTTGGTTTCAAAATCAAGCAAGAAATCTTCAAGGCTTTTGGTCACGAAGTACCGGTTGTGGTCATTTGCAAAACCGATTTAGAAGCTTGTTTAAAAAATAATCCTTTTTTTAAAGAGGCAGCAGCTGATACTAAAAAACTCTATGTTGCTTTTGTTTCTAGCACTTTGAGAAGCGACAGTATCAATGATTTGAAAATGAGTCAGGTAAAGCCAGACGAAGCCAGTATTGACTCCAATAGAATTTACATTAAATATGCGGTAGGAGCAGGAAAAACCAGATTTGACCAAAAATACATTGAGAAAAAATTAAACGTTACTGCAACGATTCGAAATTGGAATACCGTAACGCAATTGTTGAAAATGTATGAGGATAAATCTGTTTAATCTGTGCAATCTGTGGCAAAAAAATCTACCACAACTCGCTCACTTCATTTTTTAAAAAAGAAAGGGCTGAACTGCTTGGTGAGGCTTTTTCTAATAAATCGCGTAAAATCACTTCTCTTAACTGATTGGCATCGAAAATAGTTTCGTTTTTTGTTGCCACTAAAATCATTTGAATGGTCGCGTTTTTTGCAGTAGTAATCGTCGACCAACATTCATCAGAAACGTAAATTTGTTGCGACAAATTATGTTCGTATTCTTGCTCGATTTGTGCAATTACAAAGTTTTGATAATCTATTTTATTTTCTGAGATCGGTGTAATTCGAACCAACAATTGCGATGGATTAATGCGTTCCAAAAATAAGGTCATACGTTCGTATGCCTGCAAACGGATGGATAAAGTATCAGGTTTTGTGTCTTTTTTTAACAAATACATGCGTTTCGCATTCTCGTTTTTGGTGTAAAGCTCATAAAAACTGTAGGCTACAAAAGCCATAATTAATGTTGGCAGAGAGTAGCTGATCAATTCTATAATTTGGGTGTTCTCCATTTGAAATTTGAAAAAATAATAATTTTTAATTGTCGATGACAAATTAACGAATAAACCAATAAACTTAAAGTGTACTTTTGGAAAAATTTTTGCAATGGAAACCTACATCATCATTTTGCTTTGTTTAGCCTCTTTTGTGGCTGGATTTATTGATGCTATAGTCGGAGGAGGAGGGTTGATTCAAACGCCTGTTGGATTGGTGTTATTGCCTAATTTACCGGTCTCTACAGTTATTGGATCGCTCAAAATCCCTGCTTTCAGCGGAACCTCTTTCGCCGCCTACCAATACCTAAAGAAAGTAGATATGAACTGGCGTTTGCTTGGTATTATGATGCTTTTGGCCTTTCCATCTGCCTTTTTAGGCTCGACCTTATTGACCTATGTGAGCAATGATTTTATGAAACCTTTATTGCTAGTGGTGCTGTCGTTATTGGTAGTTTATACGTATACGCAAAAGAATTTTGGTCAACACATAGTTAAATCGCATTCAGCCCGAACGCAGATTTTTTACGCTGTGCTTATTAGTTTTGTGGTAGGTTTTTATGATGGATTTATTGGACCCGGAACCGGAAGTTTTTTGGTTTTAGCCTTTATTGCCTTGATGGGATTCGATTTTTTGCACGCTTCGGCCAATGCCAAAATGGTCAATCTGGCAACTAATTTTGGTTCAATTTGTTTGTTTATGCTCAAAGGAAAAATCATTTGGGCCATTGCGATTCCAATGGCTTTTAGTAATGCATTTGGTGGCTGGTTGGGTGCTAAATTAGCGATCAACAAAGGCAATAAGTTCATCCGAATATTCTTTTTGGTCGTGGTTATCGGTACTTTGATTCGGTTTGCTTATGATGTGTTTGTAGGAAAAAAAAATATTTTGTGTTTTTATTGTATTTTTTTTATCTAAAATATTATATTTGTTTATTAATATAGTAGGTATGAAAATTTTTTTCGCTCCATTTCTTCTTTTCTTTTGTTTTTCAACTTTTGCGCAACAAATAGATATTCGAGGCATACTAAAAGATGTCACTACAAAAGAATCTATTATCAGTGCTTCTGTTGGAATAAAAAACTCGGCCGTTGGTACAATTACAAATGAAGAAGGTGTTTTTCAATTGACGGTTTCGAACACGGCAGAAATCATTATTTCTTGTCTCGGTTATAAATCTTTAGTCCTTAATGTTAGTGATTTTTCGGACGAATCAAAGGTTGTATTTATGGAACCTAATGTGGAAGTTTTGGAAGAAGTCATCGTAAGCACAACTCCGATACCTCAAATTTTAGAAGAAATCATTCTTGTATCTAAAGCAAGATTTGACAAACCTATCGTATTGAATACCTATTATCGTGAATTTGTTAAAGCCAACGGAAAACATATTCGATTTTCAGACGGTTTATTAGATTATCATATTAGTGGTAATTCCCAGAAAACAAAATCAGATTTGATAGTCAAGCAAAATCGATCTGTTTTACTACCGATTTCTAAGGATGAAGAAGATGTTTTTGAACTGGGATCTGTTCTAGATATTCAAAAAAGCTATGGCTATAGTTTTGGTGCTATAAGCGAATATATTATTGACGATAGGAAGTATGAAGATTATGATTTCGCTCTGAAATCAAAGAAAACTGAAGATGGCACATCACTTTTAATCATCACTATCGATCCTAAAACTGATATTGAAAAGGCATTGTTTAAAGGTACAATTGCGTACGACCCTCAGACCAAGTTGATTTACGATTATGATTTATTCTATGCGCCCTCGCACTTAAAATACGCCAAAGAGATAAATTTACTGATAGCTCGATTATCTCTTTTGGATATTAAGTTGAAAGCTTCATACAAGATGCTCAACGATATTTATGTGGTTTCGAGCACTAATCGCTATGTTAAATTTAAAGTTTGGACTAAAAAACATAACGTATTATCAGAATCTAAAAGCGATTTGATAGTGACTGATTTCAAAAAAGATGATTTGACATATAATAAAAAAGAAGTGTATGATAAGAAATATCTTTTTAAGAAGGCAAGTCAATACAATGACAAATTTTGGCAAAAAAATAATGCGATTGTTTTAACTGTTGAGGAAGAAAAAATCATCGATGATTTAGAAAAAGAAAACAAAGCCTTACCAAAAAGCGATTAAGTATTAAAAAGGATTGTAAGTCTTTTTTTTTGATCTAAAAATTAATTCGTTTCCTGATTCATAAACCTTTATTATTGCTTTCAACAGAAATTTTTGATGTAGAAATAAGTCGCACTTAGCAATAAATCAAAACGCTATTGCTTAATAATTTTATCCAGCACAGCTTTATCAGGATAATTGATGACTTGAAGAGTGATTTTTTGTTTCTGAACAGTTTGTCCTTCAATTACATAGGTTTTTCCGTTTCCTTTTTTAATATTGCTGTTATCAAAATCTACATCTCCATATTTCAGGGTATTTTTGATGTCAATAGTATCTATCCATTTCTCCGCTAGAACTTGTGAAGCTGCATCGGAATAATGAAATGGTTTGGTTCGTAAATCATTCAAAACTCGGGCATTTGGAAAATAATTGCAACGCGTATCTTTTCCGCTGTAAATGGCTGCAACCACAAAAGATCCCATTATCAATCCTAGTAAATAGTAAGCAAAACGATGAGCAAACTTCATAAATTAAATTTTCGGCAAAGATAAAATAAAGTTTAGTTAAAATACGATTAAATTAATATCGCTGTACGGAAGGTCAAACCAATCACTAATGGCATTGTTTGTAAGGATTCCGTGGTACAGATAGACTCCATTTTTTAGACCGTGATTGCATCGGATGGCACTTTCGATGCCGCCATCTTCGGCGATTTGCAATAAATAAGGAGTGATGATATTGCTAATAGAAAGGGATGCGGTTTTAGAATATCGAGAAGGTATATTGGGCACACAATAATGCAAAACATCATTTTTGATAAAGGTCGGTTTTTCGTGCGAAGTCACTTCCGAAGTTTCAAAACAACCTCCGGTATCGATACTAACATCGACAATTACAGCGCCTTTTTTCATATGTTCGACCATCGTTTCGGTTACAATAACAGGGCAACGTTCCTTACCTCGCATGGCACCAATAGCCACATCACATCTTCTCAAGGCCTTCAATAAGGACTTGGGTTGAATGGTAGACGTAAAAATCCGTTGATTCAAGTTGTTTTGCAAACGGCGTAGTTTCCGAATCGAATTGTCAAAAACTTTGACATTGGCGCCCAGGCCAATAGCCGTTTTTGCAGCAAATTCTCCCACAGTTCCAGCACCTAGAATAACAACATCGGTAGGAGGAACCCCAGTGATATTGCCTAATAAGAGACCTTTTCCAAATTCATTGGTAATCATTAATTCGGCAGCAATCAAAACGGATGCTGTTCCTGCAATCTCGCTCAGGGATTTCACAGCAGGGTAGGAGCCATCTTCATCTTTGATGTATTCCAAAGCAAAAGCGGTAATTTTTTTCTTGGCTAAAGCTTCAAAATAGGTCTTCTTCCTAGTTTTGAGTTGAATTGCAGAAATGATTATAGATTTTGGGCTAATCATTTCGATTTCTGCAAGACTAGGCGGTTCTACTTTCAAAATCATCGGACAACCAAATACTTTCTTGGTGTCATTCGTGATTTCGGCTCCTGCATTGGCGTATTCTTTATCCGAATAACTTGCACTTTCTCCGGCACCGGCTTCAATCATAACACGATGGCCTTGGTAGGTCAACGAATTCACTGCATCAGGGGTTAAACAGATGCGACGTTCTTGGTAACTAGTTTCCTTCGGGATACCAATGAAAAGTTCGCTTTTGTGTCTGGCTATTTCCAACTTCTCTTCTTGAGGAAGTAACTGTTGCTTGGTAAATGGGGATGTCGACATTATTTGAATAAATTAGAGGTACAATTTACGGAAAAAGTTTGAGATATAGTTATGCTACTGAATTTACGACAAGCTTAAGTGGCGCTTTCCATCTGGAAGTAAACTGATTCTAATTACAGAATGGGGTTCTGGAACAAGATTAGGTATTTTTTCGGCCCATTCAATAAAGCAATAATGACCAGAATAAAAATACTCATCAGCGCCCATATCCAAGGCTTCTGTTTCAATTTTTAATCTATAAAAATCAAAATGGTAAACTATTTTATTGTCATTAGTTTGGTATTCATTAACTAAAGAGAAAGTTGGACTACTTGTCGCGCCATCAACCCCTAGGTTTTTTGCCAAAGCTTTAATTAATGTAGTTTTTCCAACGCCCATTTCTCCGTGAAAAAGGATTACTTTATGGGGTTTTTGTTTTATGATTTGCTCTGCAACAGCATTGATTTCATCTAATGAAAAAGTGATTTCCATTGTTTAAATTTGTTTAAAGTTTAAAGTTTAAGGTTCTTCCCTGCAAACTGAAAACTGAGACTGAATACTATTTTATTTCGGGTTAAAAATCATAAACGGAATAATCATTTCTTCGAGCGAAATTCCTCCGTGCTGATAGGTATTTTTATAATAACTAACGTAATGATTGTAATTGTTGACATAAGCCAAAAATAAATCATTTTTTGCAAAAATATAAGAACTACTCATATTTATTGTAGGTAAACCAATATTTTTAGGCTCCTTTACGGCATAAACATCTTTAGTTTCATAAGACAAACTTCGCCCCGTTTTATAGCGAAGATTCAAGCTTGTATTTTTGTCTCCTATCACTTTCGAAGGATTTTTCACATTGATGGTGCCGTGGTCAGTGGTCAAAATCAATTTGAAACCTAACCTTTGGGCTTGCTGAATGATTTCTAAAAGAGGGGAATTCTTGAACCAACTCAAAGTCAACGAACGATACGCTTTATCATCTGAAGCAAGTTCTTTTACCACATCCATTTCAGTTTTGGCGTGCGAAAGCATATCTACGAAATTGTAAACGACTGTTACCAGATCGTTGTTTTTTAATGATCTGAAACTTTCAACTAGTTTTTTACCACCTGCAAGATTTGTGATTTTAAAATAATCTTGAACAATATTCAAACCCAATCGTTTGAGTTGGGCAGTCAAGAATTCAGCTTCGTACAAGTTTTTGCCGCCTTCTTCGGGGTCATTTTTCCAATATTTAGGAAACTGTTTTTCCATTTCGAGTGGCGTCAAACCCGAGAATATGGCATTTCTTGCATACTGAGTTGCTGTTGGCAAAATAGAGTAGTAGGGAACTTCTTTCTCTAATTTGTAATGATTTCCAATCACGCTTTCAAATACTTTCCATTGGTCGTAACGCAAGTTGTCGATAACAACAAATAAAATTGGTTTAGCTTTGTTCTGTTCGGCTCCGCCTCGGGTGTCTTTTTTGACAATTTCAGGAACCACCAATTCTCGGAATAAATTATGCGACAGTGTTGGACTATCGATTGCAGATTTGCTAGAGCCTTTTTGAGAAGGAGCGGCGAACCAATCTTCGTAATTACGCTCGATAAACTTCCCGAATTGCGAATTGGCTTCTGCTTTCTGCGATTCCAGAATTTCAATCATCGCTTGATCGTCGATGTTTTCGAGTTCTAGTTCCCAGAAAATCAATTTTTTGTAAAACTCTATCCAATCTTCGTGGGAATTCACCATCGCCATTTCCATCGAAATTTTGCGAAATTCTTTCTGATAATCCAAGGTTGTTTTTTGTGAAATCAATCTCGAGTGATCCAAATTCTTTTTTAAGCTCAATAAAATCTGATTCGGATTGACTGGTTTTATCAAATAATCGGCAATTTTGGAGCCAATGGCCTCCTCCATAATGTACTCTTCTTCGCTCTTGGTAATCATAATCATCGGAATCGAAGATTTCTTTTCTTTCATTTCCGCAAGAGTTTCTAACCCACTCATACCAGGCATATTTTCGTCCAGAAAAACAATGTCAAAATTGTTATTTTCAAAAATATCAATAGCGTCACGGCCGTTGTTGCAGGTGGTGACACTATAATTTTTCTTTTCGAGAAATAAAATATGCGGTTTCAAATAGTCGATTTCGTCATCGACCCAAAGTATTTTGATCTTATCCATAATTATATAAGTAAATAGCAAATGTAATAAATCAATTGACCAAATTACTACTTTTCGACCTGCTTATATGCTAATATTATGATAATTTTTCGTGCAATATTTATAAATATACATTTAAGATTTAGGCTTTAGATTACTAAAAAAAATATATAGCTATTGTTTTCTTTTTTTACTATTTTTAAAAACTAAAAATTAATAAAATATGAAGTCATTAGTTCAATTTGTAAAAACATCCATTAAGGGTGGAGTTTTTATGTTTCTTCCTTTATTCTTTACTTTTTACTTACTGAAAAAAGTATTTGATATGTTAATTAAAGTAGCAAAACCTTTTATGAAATGGTTAAAAATTGATACCCTACTTGGTGAAGTTGGATTGAGTTTGTTAATTATTTTTATGCTGCTTTTTTTGTGTTTCCTTGGAGGAGTTTTGATGCGTTTTCGATTTTTCAAATCATTTAATGAAAAAGCAGAATCGATTATATCGACCATTTTTCCGCAGTACGATGTAATCAAAGGTAAAGTTGATGAAAAGATTCAAACTATAAATGAGGATCCTAAAAAGTTTGTTAAAGATAAAATTCATAAATAATTGTAGTAAAAAGTTCATCTGCTTTTTCTCAGATTTTGGGATACCCTTAGGAGTGGCTTTTGGTTTAGGGATGAAGAATATGGGTCTTTTGAGTATTGGCTTGCCCATAGGAATGGGCGTTGGCGCTGGTTTTGGCTCCTATCTTGATATAAAAGCTTTGAATGACGGCCGACAATTGAATGTTGAAATAAAATATTAAAACAAGTATATTATGGAAAAAATCAATATAACCCTGATGGTTTTCTGCGTTTCGTTTTTAATGCAAGCACAAAACAAAAGTATAAGTGGCATTTGGTGGAACCAAGAAAAAACCAGTCGAGTAGAAGTTTTCGAAGAAAACAATAAAATTTTCGGAAAAATAGTTTGGTTAGCCGACAATAAAAATAAAGATGGCAGCACACCACGTACAGACTATAATAATCCTAAACCAGAACTGCAGAAAAATAAACTTATTGGTACACGTATTCTTAAAAATTTAACTTGGAATGCTGACGAGGCGGAGTGGAGCAAAGGTGAAATTTATGATCCAAAATCAGGTAAAACATATAGTTGCTATGCCGTAATACAAAAAGACGGCAAACTCTTTATCAAAGGCTTTGTTTTAGGAATGACATTTATAGGTAAAAGCACTTTGTGGACAAGATATCAATAAAATTTAATTCTTACTTTGAGTATAGATTTTTTCGCGACTAGTTCAAGATAATACTACCATAAAACACCTTTTGTTAGTACACAAATTGTATAATAGAAACCACCAAAAAATAGTAATACTATAGAGGTGCGGACTGAATCGTGCCTCGCTCGGCAAAGTCTCCGACTTTGAGGATATGTTTGTCAGTCTCTGACTGACTTAAAAATAAAATCATTTACACCAAAATCGGTTAAAAATCGAAAATTGTTAACTCAAGGCAGGAGACTTTATGGGCGGGGCATTAAAGTTGGTTTTGTATCTTTGATATTAGAGTAAACCTTTTAGTTATAAGCAATATAAGTTAAAATAGTTATGGCACTTATCAATCCTCACATTAACTTCAACGGAAATGCCGAAGAAGCTTTTACCTTTTACAAATCCGTTTTTGGCGGAGAATTCGCAAAAGTTATGCGTTTCAAAGACTTGTCTAGCCCCGAATTTCCTGTAGCAGAAAAGGAAGCCAATAAAATAATGCACATTGCTTTGCCTATTGGTAAAAACATTTTGATGGGCAATGATGTTCCCGAATTTATGGGACAAGTAAACGAAAACGAAAACAGATCCAAAATAGCAATTAGCGCAGAAACTCGTGAAGAGGCCGAAAAACTATTTAATGGGCTTTCTGAAGGCGGAAATATCGAAATGCCTTTCGAAGACAGCCCTTGGGGCTCCTATTTTGGAATGTTTAGAGATAAATTTGGTATCGAATGGATGGTAGATTTTGATCCAAAATATAAAGGGCAAATTTAAATATATACCAATTTTTTATATAATCGCCCCCCCCCCCTAGTTCTCGTTTGCGACGATTTCCTACTTAGATTAATAGCCAAATTGGAGTGTTTACAACGCGGTTTATCACACAGTACCTCTCGGGTGTCTAATCCGAAAATACGGCTTAATTTGGTTCCAAACCAGTTGTAGTACTAGAACTTTGGTGGCAATTTCTAGAAACGAAACACATAATCAACCTTAAAATAAAAATGAAAGAAGCAGACAAATTATATTTATTTTTTAGCAATGAATTTCCTTTTAATAAAGAAGGTTTAGAAGAATTTGTAAATACTTTTGTTATTAAATCATACAAAAAAGGGCAAATCATTTTAGAAAATGGAGCTATAGAAAATGAACTTCGTTTTTTAGATCAAGGCATTATTAGGGAATATTATGCAACTAACGACAGGGAAAAAAATATTAATTTTTACACTAGTTCAGGTTTTATAACCGACTTTTCTTCGTTTACTCATTCCACAGTAACAAGAAAGTATCAAGAATGTTTGACCGATGTAGATTTGAGAATTTTATCCAAAGAAAAATTCTTGACTTTTACTAACCAATACAAATGTGGCAAACTATTTATTGAAACTATTTTCCAAAGAATAGTTGTTAAAAAGGAAAGTGAAGAGTTTAACCATTTTGTAAATACTGCTGAAGAATTATATCTCGATATTATGAAGACAAAACCTGACTGGTTACTGCAAATTCCACAATATCATATTGCTTCTTATTTGGGAATTACGCCCGAAACATTGAGCAGAATTAGAAAAAGAATTTAATTTCTTGATTTCAATCAATGGAATCTATTTTAACATTGGGCAACTTTGTACTTTCAATTTAAAACTATTTAATAATGAAAGTACATCATTTAAGAAACGCCACTTTAGTCATAGAATCTGGAGCTAATTTTATATTAGTAGACCCAATGCTTGGAAAAAAAGGAACAGCAGGACCAACTTTTACACTTTTCCGATTCAAGCCACAACGAAATCCTATTGTAGATTTACCAAGCAATGCAATGGATATCGTTGAAAAAACTACACATTGTTTACTAACGCATTTGCATCCAGACCATTTGGACAAGGAAGCCGAACATTTTCTTCGCACAAAACAAATTCCTGTTATTTGTAGTATAAAAGATGAAGCGACATTAAGAAAAAAAGGATTAAACGTTTCCCAAACAGTTGATTATTGGAAAGAAAGCCCTTTTTTAGGTGGAAAAATTCAGGGTATCCCAGCAGTACACGGTTACGGATTTGTTGCCAAACCAATGGGAAATGTAATGGGTTTTTACATTGAATTACCAAATGAAAAATCGATTTATTTAAGTGCAGATACCATTTATACTGATGATGTTCACAAAGTTTTGACACAATTAAAACCTGAAATTTCAGTTGTGGCTTGTGGAACGGCTCAATTAGATATTTTTCAACCTTTATTAATGCGAATGGATGATGTTTTAAAATTCGTAAAAAACGCACCAAATCAAGTAATCGCAAATCATCTAGAAGCTGTAAATCATTGCCCTACAACCAGAAATCAATTAAAAGTAGAAGTTTCAAAAATTGGACTTTCTGACAAGGTTTTTATTCCAAATGATGGAGAAAGTAAAGTCTTTTAATAAACTAAGTACAAATGATTTTATAGAAAAACAGCCAGTAAATCAATGTCATATTTTTTATATCATCAATGATTTGAAAGGGATTTAAAATTCTACACTTGTAATTGCTAACTTTGCAAAGCAGCAAAATATAAATACGAATTATAGAATTAAAGCTTAAAACAAGTACTATGTTTAAGAAAAATCAACTGTTGGAATACTTAAAACAATACAATTTATTTACAGATAGTGAAATAAATGAATTTATAAGTTTAGCGACTATTTCTACGATAAAAAAAGGAGATTTTTTCATTAAACAAGATGAAATGTGTACCACGCTTTCCTTCGTGAATTTTGGTATTTTTCGATCATTCTATTATTCTAATAATGACGAAGAAATAACATATTGTTTTACCTTTCCCAATACATTATTAGTGGCTTATTCTTCATTTATTACACAGAATAAATCAGAAGAAAATTTACAAGCTTTAACCGATTCTGAAATAATTTCAATTTCAAAAAAAGAATTAGAAAACCTTGTGGAATCAAACAATAAATGGTTGAATTTTTTAAAAATAATTGCTGAAAAAGAATATGTTGAACTCGAAAAATGGATATTTAATCATCAAAAATCCAACGCCCAAAAACGATATGTAGATTTGATAAACAACTATCCACAATTTGTGCAACAAATTCCACTTCACTACATAGCTTCCTATCTTGGAATTACTCAAAGACATTTAAGTAGAATAAGAGCATCGATTTAATTTTTAGACAAATGTCCTACGTGCTTAGTAGGGCAGGAGTGTAATTTTGCACTTCAAATTAAAAATAATTAAATATATGAAAACAGTAATTTTAATAGGTGCTAATGGGAAAATGGGAAAAGCAGCACTTACAGGTTTAGGAAAACACAAAGTGATTACAGCTGGTCGTTCAAAAGACGGTTGCGACTACCAAGTTGACATTACCAGTGAAGAATCTTTGAGAAAATTATTCAAGGAGGTTGGTCACTTTGATGCAGTTGTGAATACAGTTGGCGTATGTGAATATGCAACCTTCGAGGAAATGACTGAAGCGCAATGGATGACTACAGTAATGAGTAAAATGATGGGGCAAATCAATATTGTTAGAATTGGTCAGGAATACATTGCTGATAAAGGTTCTTTTACGCTTATTACAGGTATTCTAAACTTAAAACCTATTCCTTTTGCTATTGCAGATGCAACTACAAGTGGTGCCATTGATACCTTTGTAAAATGTGTAGCCTTCGAAATGCCAAGAGGTATTCGTGTAAATTCAGTAAATCCAACAGTTTTAGCGGAGGCTTGGGACGTTTATGGCGATATGATGCCAGGATTTCAACCTGTACCAAGTGCATTGGTTGGTAAAGCGTTTGAGCGCTCGGTTGATGGATTTATTACTGGTCAAGTGATACTTGTTGATGCATAATTAACAAAAATTACAGCATATAGTCTTTTCAAAAAAGAAATTGACTATATGCTGTTTATTATAAAATAAAAAGAAAAATGGAATTAAAACTTTACCAAATTGACGCATTTACAGATACCATTTTTGGTGGAAATCCTGCTTGTGTGGTGCCTCTTGACAATTGGTTATCAGACGACATTTTGTTGAAAATAACTAAAGAAAATGCCGTTGCAGAAACTGCTTTTTTTGTAGATAAAGGAGAAAAAATCCATTTGCGATGGTTTACGCCAGAAATTGAAATGGATTTGTGCGGTCACGCCACACTTGCAACAGCACATTGCTTAAAGACAATTTTAGATTACAAAAAAGATGAAATTGTTTTCGAAACATTAAGTGGCGACTTAATTGTTAAAGTTGAAGATGGACTATACAAAATGGACTTCCCATCAAGAATGCCTATTGCAGATACTTTACCCGAGACAATTTCAAAATCTTTAAATATCCAACCTAGGGAAATTTTAAAATCAAGAGACTATGTTTTGGTTTATGAAAACGAAACAGCAATTAGAAATATTAAAATTGACCGACAATTGTTTGACCAAATCAACCTTGATCCAGGCGGAATAATTGTAACAGCAATTGGAGATGACTGTGATTTCGTTTCTCGTTTTTTCACACCACAAGCATCCATCTTAGAAGATCCTGTAACAGGTTCTGCTCATTGTTCTTTGGTGCCATTTTGGTCAAAAAGACTTGATAAAAAAGTACTTTATGGGCAACAAGTTTCGGAACGAATGGGCAAACTATATTGTGAAGACAAAGGTGACCGAGTTATTATTAGCGGAACAGCAAAAACCTATTCTGTTGGGAACTTTTGGATAGAATAATAAAAATTATTGCAAAAAGATATAACCATCAAAGAACAAAAATTAAATAAAAGATATGAAATATACTTTTAACAACAGTTTGAATGCTTGCAAGATAAGTGATACTGACTCCGGATTTCGTCTTGTAGCAAATGCTAAAACTGACTTCATTTGCAAATACAAAGAAGCTATAATTGATGATGCTTCTTTTTTTTATACCGAAAAAACTGGTGATTTTACCATCAAAGCGGAAGTTGAAACAAAAGGAAACTTTAGCTACGACGCCGCTTTCTTGATGGTGAGAGAAACGGAAACCCGATGGATAAAATTAGCAGTTGAACTAGGCGTTGACACAACGTACAATGTGGTTTCTGTAATCACAGACAATTGGTCGGATGATGCCAATGGTGAATTACTCCCATCCAATAAATGTTGGTTGCGTATAACTCGTAAAGGTGATTTTTTGGGACTTCATTATTCACTCAATGGTCAAAAATGGCGATTTGTTCGTTGTTTTGGATTAGACCTTTCTTCCACTGTAAAAGTTGGATTTGGAATACAAGCACCTTTAGGAGATAAATGCGAAGGAAAATTGGATTTTATTACCATATCCAACGAAAGTGTTAAAAACTTTAGAGATGGTAATTAAAACAGTCACAAAGTAAACATAGGCAATCATCTATTAAATTAGTTTATTTGCCCTAATAATTCAAAATCAAAAATGAACTTTCAAATACAAAATAGCAACAGTAACGACACAGACGAAATTTTCCGTTTATATAAAATCGCGACCGATTTTCAGAAGACAAGATTTACCAGCCATTGGCCAGAATTTGATAGAGAACTTATTGAAACTGAAATTTCAGAAAACAGACAATGGAAAATAGTTTCAGAGGGTAAAATTGCTTGTGTGTGGGCGACAACATTTAATGATCCTCAAATTTGGGAAGAACGTAACGAAGAACCAGCTGTTTACATTCACCGTATAGCAACAAATCCTGATTTTCGAGGACAAAATTTAGTTGGCCAAATTGTAGAATGGGCAAAGAATTATGCCAAAGAAAATCAAAAACAATTCATAAGAATGGATACAGTTGGCGATAATTCAGGGTTAATTAATCACTACACAAGATGTGGCTTTGAGTTTTTAGGTTTATTGAAACTTAGAAACACTGAAGGACTTCCAGCACATTATGACAACGCAACAGTAAGTTTATTTCAAATGACAATCATCTCTAAATAAGAAAAAAACAGAGGTCAAAACAACTCCATATCAAAGCCCCATATACTCCCCATATAGAGTATGAAAAGTATTTGTGGCAATTGTCCCCACTTTTAGACCTTTTTTCAGTCAATTATCAAACATAAAAAAAGTGCAAGTAAATAGAAGAAAATGACCAAAAAAAGACTCAAATCAATACCCAAACGAATCTTCGATTTACACCAATAGATTAATAAGCAACCTTCCCATTGGACTTAAATAATCAAATACTTAAATTTTCATACCCTCTTAGATTTCCTTATATTTGTTCCTCAAAAGAAATCAATACTGTGAGCAAAATCAATAAACTGAAGATATTTAATGATCCCATTTATGGGTTTATTACCATCCCCAACGCCTTAATTTACGATTTAATTCAGCATCCTTATTTCCAGCGATTGCGACGTATTTCACAAATGGGATTGTCGTATTTGGTCTATCCTGGCGCGAATCACACCCGATTTCATCACGCTTTGGGCTGCATGCATATTATGCAAAAAGCGGTCGAAACGCTTCGTTTCAAAGCCGTTTCCATTTCTAAAGAAGAAGAGAATGCCTTGTATATCGCCATTTTGTTGCACGACATTGGTCACGGTCCTTTTTCACACGCAATGGAAAGCAGCATCGTCGAGGATGTACATCACGAAGCTATTTCGTTGTTGTTTATGCAGCAATTGAATGTGGAGTTTGAAGGGCAGTTGAGTTTGGCTATCAAGGTTTTTAAAGGCGATTATCACCGAAAGTTTATGTTGCAACTCATTTCGAGTCAGCTCGATATGGACCGAATGGATTACCTGAAACGCGATAGCTTTTATTCGGGTGTAGCAGAGGGAAATGTCAATTCCGAACGCTTGATTCAGATGATGAACGTAGTTGACGATGTTTTGGTCATAGAAGAAAAAGGCATTTATTCGGTCGAGAAATTCCTGATGTCAAGGCGATTGATGTATTGGCAAGCCTATTTGCACAAAACTAGTTTGGTAGCCGAGTTAATTTTGACGAAAGTCCTAAAACGCGCCAAAGAATTAACCGAAAAAGGAGTGGTTTTACCCTGTAGTGAGCCTTTATTATTTTTTATGGAAAACAAAATTACGATGGAGACCTTTGATAGTGAAACCTTGGATTTGTTTTCGCAACTAGATGATTTTGATATTATTAGTGCATTGAAATCTTGGCAGAAACAAGACGATTTTATATTGTCATCCTTGAGTAAAATGATTATCAATAGGGATTTATTGAAGATTAAATTGAGTGAAGAAAAAGTACCAAGTGAAGCATTGCATCAGCTGAAAGAACGCTTTGCTTTGGAAAATAATATTACTTTAGCCGAGACCAATTATTTCATATTTAAAGGTAAAATTAAGAATCAAGCCTATAGCAAAGAAGCGGAACCCATTCGGATTCTGAAAAAAGACCGTACTATCGAAGATGTTGTCGAAGCTTCTGACCAACTGAATTTGAAGTCATTGTCTAAATTTGTGACCAAATATTATCTATGTTTTCCAAAACAACTTGTTTAAAAACCTATATATAAAATCTATTTTTTATATTTTTGTCGAGATGAAACAAAACCAGACATTTTTTTTGAATTTAAGTAGGACATTGAACAGAGCGTTTTATCTTATTCCTATAAAAATTATAATTTGATAAGATGAAATTTACAGCAGAGCAAATAGCCGGTGTTTTGGGTGGAGAAGTCGTAGGTAATCCAAAAGCCGAAGTTTATAAATTGTCCAAAATAGAGGAGGGTTCCGAGGGATCTATTAGCTTTTTGGCAAATCCAAAATATTTACCTTTTATATATACTACTCAGGCGACTATTACGATAGTAAATAATACTTTTATACCAGAAGGTGAATTACATACTACTTTAATAAAAGTGGAAGATGCCTACATGTCTTTTACAAAATTATTAGAATTTTACGATCAGGCAAAAAAGGGAGACAAAACAGGAATTGAACAACCATCATTTATTTCCGAAAGTGGCCAACAGGGTACCAATTTATATGTAGGATGCTTTAGTTATATTGGAGAGAATGTTGTTTTGGGTAATGATGTAAAGATATATCCCAATTGTTTTATTGGCGAAAGTGTGAAAATTGGGAATAATGTTACTATTTTTGCGGGCGCCAAAATACATTCGGAAACAGTCATTGGCAATAACTGTGTGATTTATTCTGGGGCTATCATTGGAGCAGATGGTTTTGGTTTTGCACCAAACGAAGACGGAACCTATACTAAAATTCCTCAAATAGGAAATGTAGTTATCGAAGATAATGTTGATATTGGTGCCAATACTACGATAGATAAAGCCACGATGGGTTCGACAATTATCCGTAAAGGAGTGAAGTTGGACAATCAAATTCAGATTGGACATAATGTAGAAGTCGGAGAGAATACGGTGATTGCGGCGCAAACTGGTATTGCAGGGTCAACCAAAATTGGTAAAAGCTGCATGATTGGGGGACAAGTTGGCATTGTAGGACATCTGACAATTGGAAACAATGTCAAAATTCAAGCCCAATCAGGTGTTGCAAGAAGTATCAAAGACGACGAGGTTTTGCAGGGTAGTCCAACATTTGGATATAATGACTTTAGTAAGTCCTATGTACATTTCAAGAATTTACCAAAAATCGTTACTGAACTAGAAGAATTAAAAAAAGAAATATTAAACCAAAAAAACGCAAGCAATGGTTAAACAAAAGACTATCGAAGCTGAAATTTCACTAACCGGAGTTGGATTACACACAGGAAAAGAAGTGACTATGACTTTCAAACCTGCTCCAATTAATAATGGGATTACTTTCGTTCGTAAGGATTTAGAGGGACAACCTATAATTGAAGCAGATGCCAACTATGTAGTAAATACGCAAAGAGGAACTAATTTAGAAAAATTAGGAGTAAAAATACAAACTCCTGAACATGTTTTGGCGGCTATTGTTGGTTGTGATGTTGATAATATAATAATTGAATTAGATGCTTCTGAACTTCCTATAATGGACGGTTCTTCGAAATATTTTGTCGAAGCTATTGAAAAGGCAGGAATCCAAGAACAAGAAGCAAAAAGAAATATTTATGTTGTAAAAGAAATTATTTCTTTTACAGATGAAGAATCGGGTAGCGAAATAATAATTATGCCCCACGATAACTACTGTGTTACTGCAATGGTCGATTTTGGCACCAAAGTTTTAGGAACTCAGAATGCTACCATGAAATCTATTTCTGAATTTAAAACTGAAATAGCCGATTCGAGAACCTTTAGCTTCCTACATGAATTAGAATTTTTGCTAGAAGAAGGGTTAATCAAAGGAGGAGATTTGAATAATGCCATTGTGTATGTCGATAAGGAAATTTCCGAAAAAACAATGAACAATCTTAAAGTGGCTTTCGGGAAAGAGGAACTTACAGTAAAACCAAATGGAATCTTAGACAATTTAACCTTGCATTATCCAAACGAAGCGGCAAGACATAAACTACTTGATGTAGTAGGGGATTTATCATTAATAGGTACCAGAATACAAGGAAAAGTGATTGCAAACAAACCCGGTCATTTTGTAAATACTCAGTTTGCCAAAAAGTTAGCCAAAATCATTAAAATAGAGCAACGTAATTATGTTCCAGTTTATGATTTGAATTTGGAGCCCTTGATGGATATTCACAAAATTATGTCGGTTCTTCCTCATAGACCTCCATTTTTGTTTATTGATAGAATATTAGAAATGTCCGATAGTCATATTGTTGGGATGAAAAATGTAACTATGAACGAGAGTTTCTTTGTAGGACATTTCCCTGGAGCTCCGGTAATGCCTGGTGTTATTATCGTTGAAGCGATGGCGCAAACAGGAGGGATACTAGTATTAAGTACCGTTCCGGATCCAGAGAATTATTTGACCTATTTTATGAAAATAGACAATGTAAAATTCAAACAAAAAGTATTACCTGGAGATACACTGACTTTCAAATGTGATTTGATTACTCCTATAAGAAGAGGGATTTGTCATATGCAAGCCAATGCTTATGCCAACGGAAGATTGGTAGCTGAAGCTGAATTGATGGCGCAAATAGCAAAAAAACAATAAACTCCAAACCACAAACCAAAGGATATGAATCAACCCTTAGCATATGTTCACCCAGGCGCAAAAATCGCCAAAAATGTTGTTATAGAGCCTTTTACAACAATTCATAATAATGTTGTTATTGGAGATGGAACATGGATAGGTTCAAATGTAACCATAATGGAAGGCGCCAGAATAGGAAAAAATTGTAATATTTTTCCAGGAGCAGTAATTTCTGCAATTCCACAAGATTTAAAGTTTGGCGGAGAAGATTCTTTGGCTATAATTGGAGATAATTGTACCATTAGAGAATGTGTTACTATCAATAGAGGAACTATTGCTTCAGGTCAAACCGTAGTTGGTAATAATTGCTTGATTATGGCTGCCGCACACATTGCCCACGATTGTCATATTGGTGATAATGCCATTATTGTTAATGGAGTACTTTTAGGCGGACACGTAACAATAGGTAAATATGCAATTATCGGCGGACTTTCTGCTGTGCATCAATTTATTAGTGTAGGTGATCACGCAATGATTTCTGGAGGTTCATTGTTACGAAAAGATGTTCCCCCTTTTACAAAAGCGGCAAAAGAACCACTATCTTATGTAGGAATTAATTCAGTTGGTTTGAGAAGACGCGGATTTACCTCAGAAAAGATAAAAGAGATACAAGAAATTTATAGAATTTTATATCAAAAAAATTATAACGTGACCCAAGCTTTAGGTATCATTGAAGCTGAAATGGAGGCAACACCTGAAAGAGATGAAATCATTGATTTTATTAGAAATTCATCAAGAGGAGTAATGAAAGGGTATTCAGGGAATTACTAGAAAACAGATTTTAGTTTACAGATTTCAGGTTAAAGTCAAGTTTGCAACAAACAATAAACAACAAACAATAAATAATAAACACATAAAATGGCATCAACATCAGATATTAGAAACGGATTGTGTATAAAATACAACAATGACATCTATAAAATTATTGAATTCCTTCACGTAAAACCAGGAAAAGGTCCTGCTTTTGTAAGAACAAAACTAAAAAGTTTATCAAACGGTAAAGTTTTGGATAATACTTTTTCAGCTGGTCATAAAATTGAAGAGGTTCGTGTTGAAAACCATAAATTTCAATACCTGTATCCAGAAGGTGATTTGTTTCACTTTATGAATGTAGAGTCTTTTGAACAAATTTCTTTGAACAAAAATGTATTGGATTCTCCTGATTTATTAAAAGAAGGTGAAAATGTAATGATTGCAATCAATACCGAGACTGATTTACCGCTTTCAGTCGATATGCCTGCTTCAGTGGTATTAGAAGTAACCTATGCAGAGCCGGGAATCAAAGGAAATACAGCTACAAATGCTACGAAATCAGCTACAGTAGAGACAGGTGCTACTGTCAACGTTCCATTATTTATCAATGAAGGTGACAAAATAAAAATTGACACTTCAAACGGTAATTATATGGAAAGAGTTAAAGAATAGTGTTCAGTCTGCAGTATCGAGTATTCAGTCAAATTGAATGTTCAATGCTAAAAAAACAATCACTGAGCACTAAAAACTGATCCCTGAGCACTATTTTATGAAATTCAACACAATACATACTTTAAAGGAGATTGCAACAATTATCAATAGCGAATTCGTTGGTGATGAAAATTTCCCAGTTTCTGGAATGAATGAAATTCATGTTGTAGAATTTGGTGATATTGTATTTGTTGACCATCCTAAATATTATGATAAAGCATTAAATTCTGCGGCTACCACTATTTTAATCAATAAAAAAGTGGATTGTCCTGAAGGAAAAGCTTTGCTCATTTCAGACGATCCTTTCCGTGATTTCAATACACTAACCAAACATTTTAGACCATTTCAGTTTTCTGCTGTGGCAATTGCTCCATCAGCCAAAATTGGAATTGGAACTGTGATGCAGCCTAATTGTTTTATAGGAAATCATGTGCAAATTGGGAAAAATTGTTTGATTCATGCGAATGTAACTATTTATGATCACACGATTATTGGAGACAATGTAATGATTCATGCTGGAACTATTCTCGGTGCCGATGCTTTTTATTATAAAAAACGTCCTGATGGTTTCGACCAATTGATTTCAGGAGGAAGAGTGGTAATTGAAGATAATGTTGGTATTGGGGCACTTTGTACTATCGATAAAGGCGTTACAGGCGATACTACTATTGGCGAAGGAACAAAATTAGACAATCAAGTACACGTTGGACACGATACCGTTATTGGTAAAAAATGTTTGATTGCTTCTCAAACGGGTATAGCAGGTTGTGTAATAATAGAAGATGAAGTTACCATTTGGGGACAAGTAGGAACTACAAGCGGAATCACAATAGGAGCGAAGGCTGTAATTATGGGACAGACTGGAGTTACAAAATCGGTTGAAGGTGGAAAAACGTACTTTGGAACACCCATTGAAGAATCTCGAGAAAAACTGAAACAACTGGCCAACATAAAAAAAATACCTGAAATACTGAGCAAGTTAAAAGAATTATAAAAAATCCAGATTCAAATTTGAAGTAATACCAAAGCGAATCTCAAAATTAGAATAACTCAAAAAAAGTTATAAATAGATGAAACCAAAAGATATTGTTCTCGATTTCTATAAATCTGATGTTTTATTAGATAGAAAAGCCGTTAGCGAATTTTTGCACCCAGAAGTGACTATAGATTGGAACACCAGTAAAGGATTTATTCAAATGAATTATGATGATATATTGTCACTTACCGATGAATTAGCCAAAGCTTATGTTCGTTCTAAAATAAGAATTAGTCATGTTATTCAAGAAAAAAATCTAGTTTCTTTGCGATTTTCCCACTTTGTAAAAACCATCGAAAATCCAAGAGAAGAAATGCTAATGGGGAATTTTTTCGTTATTTGGGAGGTTAAAGAGGGAAAATTATTCAGAGGTTATCAAATGAGTCATTTTTCTTAATTATTTTTTCAAAATATTAGTTGCAAAATCATACTTTTGCATCGTTATAATAAAAACCATATAAAAAATAGATCATGAGTGTTTTAGTTAATAAAGATTCAAAAATTATTGTTCAAGGATTTACAGGAAGCGAAGGAACATTCCACGCTACACAAATGATTGAATATGGAACCAATGTTGTTGGTGGAGTAACTCCTGGAAAAGGAGGGTCAACTCATTTAGACCGTCCAGTTTTCAATACTGTAAAAGATGCTGTAGAACAAGCAGGTGCTGATACAACAATCATTTTCGTACCGCCAGCTTTTGCTGCCGATGCTATTATGGAAGCCGCCGATGCAGGTATCAAAGTAATTATTGCGATTACTGAAGGAATTCCTGTAGCCGATATGATTAAAGCAAACAACTACATAAAAAGCAGAAATTGTAGATTAGTTGGTCCAAACTGTCCAGGTGTAATTACTCCAGGTGAAGCAAAAGTAGGTATTATGCCAGGTTTTGTTTTCAAAAAGGGAACAGTAGGAATCGTTTCTAAATCAGGAACTTTAACTTACGAAGCTGCTGACCAAGTAGTAAAACAAGGATTAGGAATCACTACTGCTATAGGTATTGGTGGAGATCCAATTATCGGAACTACCACAAAAGAAGCGATTGAATTATTTATGAACGATCCAGAAACCGAATGTATCGTTATGATTGGCGAAATTGGTGGTCAATTGGAAGCTGATGCAGCTAAATGGATCAAAGCGGATGGAAATCGCAAGCCAGTAGTTGGGTTTATTGCAGGTGAGACCGCTCCAAAAGGAAGAACAATGGGTCACGCTGGTGCCATCGTAGGTGGTGCAGATGATACAGCCGAAGCCAAAAAACGCATTATGAGAGAATGTGGTATTCACGTAGTAGATTCTCCTGCTGAAATTGGAAAAAAAGTAAAAGAAGTATTGGGATAATTTCCAAAAAACAAATTTCAAATAACAAAATAAAACTCCGTCTAGTTGAATAAACGAGATGGAGTTTTTTCATAAGTTGTGTTGCAAAAACAACCAACTATAAACAACAAACAATATAATGTATAAAGAATTAAAAAAAATCAAAGTCAAAAATCAATTCAATTTTTCTATTGAGGACAGTTTAGAAGAAGTTTGTAATGCACCTGAAAACGGTAGTGGTATTTTCTTGGTTTATGCTGTTGACGGAGAAGACAAAGAATTGATTATGGTAGGTTCTACCGGAACTATTCAGAATGACGGAACGCTGAAAATCAAGAACGGAGGTCTATTCGATAAAATAGTAAATGGACATCAATTTGCTAAAACTGGGAGAAAATATTCTTGGCCAGCTCAAATGAAACTAGAAAACATAACTAGATTAGAAGTGTATTGGTACGAAACGTTCAACGACAAAAATAAAGTAATTCCAACCTTCTTAGAAGGACAAATTTTACAAAACTTCTTGGACGAAAATGGAAAATTGCCAAGATGGAATGTAGCTTTCTAAACTACTAGTTTTCAAAAATAGTTAAGTGTCCACACATTCGTTGGGCATTTTTTTTGGCGCTCAATACATTATTCTTATATTTGAAACACAATACAAATTAAACATATAGTATAAAATGAAATTACTCGAAGGAAAAGTAGCAATAATTACTGGCGCAAGTCGCGGAATTGGGAAAGGAATCGCAGAAGTTTTTGCAAAAAACGGTGCTAATGTGGCATTTACCTACAGTTCGTCTGTAGAATCTGCTCAGGCTTTAGAAGCCGAATTGAATGCTTTAGGTATCAAAGCTAAGGGATATCAATCGAATGCTGCTGATTTTAACGAAGCCCAAACTTTTGTTAATGCCGTTTTAGCCGATTTTGGAACCGTAGATATTTTAATCAATAACGCTGGAATTACTAAAGACAATTTGTTGATGCGTATGTCAGAAGCAGATTTCGACCAAGTAATCAATGTGAATTTGAAATCGGTTTTCAATATGACTAAAGCTATTCAGAAAACATTTTTGAAACAACGTGCTGGGTCAATTATTAATATAAGCTCTGTTGTTGGAGTTTCTGGAAATGCAGGTCAAACCAATTATGCTGCATCTAAAGCAGGTGCCATTGGATTTACAAAATCCGTTGCATTAGAATTAGGTTCAAGAAACATCCGTTGTAATGCTATTGCTCCTGGATTTATCGAAACTGAAATGACTGCCAAACTAAGCGAAGATGTTGTAAAAGGCTGGAGAGAAGGTATTCCGTTGAAACGTGGAGGAAGCACCGAAGATGTGGCTAACGCCTGTCTTTTCTTGGCTTCAGATATGAGCGCCTATATCACAGGCCAAGTTTTGAACGTTTGTGGAGGAATGCTTACTTAGAAAAGTGTTCAGTGTTCAGATTTTTAGTATTCAGCGAATACGGAATATTGACCACTAGATAACTGACCACTAAAAACTGATCACTGATTACTATAAACAATGACTACAAACACGATTCTATTACTATTACTTTCGTTACTAATAGCAGGCGGTTTGTCATTTTTTCAATATTATTACAAAGCCAAAGCCAAGTCAAATCTGAACTTGGTTTTGGCTTTTTTACGTTTTTTATCGATTTTCGGAATTTTACTGTTGTTGATTAATCCGATAATGAGTAGAAAAGCTTTCGAAACCATCAAAACTCCTTTGCCGATAGTTGTGGATAATTCGAGTTCAATAATCGATTTGAAAGCGAATCAAACTGCTTTAGATTTACATACGAAGCTATTTCAAAGCAAAGAATTACAGGATAAATTTGATGTTCAATCCTATCAGTTCGACACTGAGTTTCAAACGACGGAAGTCCCGATAGCTAACGGGATTAATTTCAAAGGAACTCAGACTAATATTGATGAAGTTGCTAAAAACTTGAAAAGCATCTACAAGAACACGAGTTTTCCAACGCTTTTAATCACGGACGGAAACCAAACTTCAGGGAACGATTATGTATTTTCATTTGACGCGATTAACAAGGTTTTTCCGTTAGTTGTTGGAGATACTGCAAAATCTTTGGATTTAAAAGTAGGCCAACTTAATGTCAATAAATATGCTTTTCAAAAGAATAAATTTCCGGTAGAGGTTTTTTTAAATTATGCAGGAAACAAAACTACAACCGCTGAGTTCAAAATCACCCAAGGAAATTCAGTTTTATCAAAGCAAAGTGTTACTTTTTCGGCATCTAAAAAGTCGGTAGTTTTGAATGTACTGCTGCCTGCTGACAAAGTTGGAGTGCAAGTTTTTAGAGCAACTATTTCCTCCAATCAAAGAGAAAAGAACACCTATAATAACAGCAAAAATTTCGCTGTCGAAGTTATCGATCAAAAGACGAATGTTGCCATTATTTCAAACCTAAACCATCCTGATATTGGTGCTTTGAAACGCGCCATAGAATCTAATGCGCAACGAAAAGTAACAGTTGTTAAACCAAATTCAGTCAGTTCGTTACAAGATTACAATATTTTGATATTGTACCAACCAACAGGAGAATTTAAATCTGTTTTTGAAAAGAATAAACTAGCTGGAATTAATATATTTATTGTTACAGGTAATAACACCGATTTCAATTTTTTGAACCAGCAACAAACTAATTTTGCCTTCAAAATGAGCGGTCAAAAAGAAGATTATTTGGCTGGATTTAATGAGCAATTCAACCTTTTTGCAATAGATAATTTAGGTTTCGAAAATTTCCCGCCTTTACAAAACCCATTTGGTACAGTAACGACCAGCGGAGCTATTAGTACTTTACTTTCTTCGAAAATTAGAAATATCGAAACCAATGCTCCTCTCTTAGCCTTTGCCGAAAATCAAGGAAAACGTTCGGCTTTTTTGTTAGGAGAAAATATCTGGAAATGGCGATTGCAAAGTCACGTCGATAATCAATCCTTCGAAAAATTCGATGTTTTCGTGGATAAAATTATTCAATTTTTGGTGTCGAATGATTCCAAGAAATCATTAGTCGTTAACCACGAAAGTTTTTATAATTCGGGGGAAACAATTGAAATTTCGGCTCAGTATTTCAATAAAAATTACGAATTCGACGAAAAAGCACGTTTGACCATTTCGGTGACCAATAGTAAAACAAAGCAAACTAAAAACTATGATTTACTAAAAGGAAATAATTTCTATAAAGTCAATCTGGACGGACTTTCGGCTGGGACTTACAATTTTTCAGTTAGAGAGTTGAATTCTCAAACAGCATATTCAAGTCGTTTTGAAATTCTGGATTTTGACATCGAAAAGCAATTCGTCAATCCTGATGTAGAAAAGTTAACTCAATTGGCTGCACAAACCCAAGGTAAGCTGTATCATCCGAATCAAGTCGATGCCTTAATCAAATCACTTTTGGAAGATGAAAGTTATAAAGCGGTTCAAAAAGAAATTGTGACCAAAACTCCTCTAATTGATTGGGTGTGGTTGCTGATTTTGATTGCGATCTCCCTTGCTTCAGAATGGTTTTTGCGGAAATATAATGGGATGCTCTGATTTTTTCAATTTGTATTAGAAACTTAATATTGACTTAATATCCTTTTGTTTTGATATTTTGAAGCACTTAATGCAATATTTTTACGTTCTGAAATTATACAACACTTTATTGTGGAATAGAATTTCTTAAGTAAAAATCAAAATGGAAAAACGAATAATCATCCTACTACTTTTTATCAGCTCTTGGAGTTATTCTCAAAATTGGAAAACTAATTTTGAAGAAGCCAAACAAGAAGCCTCTAAGCAAAATAAAAACATTCTTTTGGTATTTGCCGGCTCAGATTGGTGCGGCCCTTGTATCAAATTAGACAATGTGGTTTGGAAATCAGAAGCATTCAAATTGGAGTCTGAGAAAAGGTGGGTCATTTACAAAGCAGATTTCCCAAAGAAAAAAGCCAATCAATTGTCAGCAGAACTTACCGAGAGCAATAATAAATTGGCCGAAAAGTACAATAGGAATGGCAGTTTTCCCCTCGTTGTTCTTCTGGATAAAAATGGAAAAGTCATTGGGATGACTGGCTTCAAGAACATTCCGGCAAACGAATACATCGATTTGATTCATTCATTAGAGAAAAAATGAAATATCTAGCTTTCGTATTATTTTTAGTTGTGGCGACTAGTTCTTTTGGACAAATTACACACAAAAGAAAATTAGCAATGCTTGGCAGTCCTTTTGAGATGACTGTTGTGGCAAAAGATACTATTCAGGGAAATCAATACATCGATTTAGCCGTAGCAGAAGTTAAACGCATAGAAAATTTAATTTCCGATTGGATTCCTAGCACGCAAATTTCGCAAGTCAACAAAAATGCTGGAATTATGCCTGTGAAGGTTGATAAAGAAGTGTATGACCTGGTGGAGCGAGCTATTAAGGTGTCTCAAATCACTTCGGGTGCATTTGATATTTCGTATGCTTCGATGGATAAAATTTGGAAATTCGACGGAAGTATGAAAGCAATGCCGACCGTAGAAGCTATCAAAAATTCGGTTTCTAAAATTGGATACAAAAACATTATTCTTGACCCTAAAGAACAAACCATTTTCCTTAAAATACAAGGAATGAAGCTTGGTCTTGGCGGAATTGGTCAAGGATATATTGCGGACAAAGTCAAAGATTTGCTCAAGAGTAAAGGTTGTGCTTCTGGAATTGTCAATGTGTCGGGAGACATTAATGCTTGGGGGACACAAATTGACGGAAAACCTTGGACGGTTGCCATTGTTAACCCAATGAACAAAAATAAAGTATTTGCCACTTTTCCCCTCGAAAACAGTGCTGTGGAAACTTCGGGCAGTTATGAAAAATTTGTGACCTTCAATGGTATACGATACGCTCACATCATCGATCCAAGAACAGGTTATCCGGCGCAAGGTGTAGTAAGTGTTTCTGTTTTTGCCAAACAAACCGAAATTGCCGATGCTCTCGCCACTGGTATTTTTGTCTTGGGAGTAGAAGTAGGGCTCGATTTAGTAAATCAAATGAAAGGAATTGAGTGCATTATCGTAGACGATAAAGGCAAAGTGCATTCTTCGAAAGGAATAGACATTAAAAAACAGGAATAATATGATACGGAGAATAATTTTGGGAATGTTGCTTGGTTTAGTTCTTCAATCGTGCAACGCAGTAAAAGAATATGAAAAAGTGGCCATTAATGATCCCGATATGAAGCTTACGGCCCGAACAACGGAACGATACGAAACCGCCTTTCAAGTGTATCGAGAAGCTGCGGCTGGAGCCAATGGAGGAAAATCGGGTGGAGGTTGTGGTTGCAACTAAACATTCAATAGCAAAGAATCCAAAATTCATTTTACCAAACATTGTCAATGAAAACAATAATCACATTTCTTTTAATACTCCTCGGATTTTCTGTGTTTTCTCAGGAAGCCAAGGACAGCATTCAGTTCAAGAAAAGAGTCTTAGAAAGTACCGAAGTGGATTTTCTATTGAGTTATTATAAGCAAGACGGATCTATGTCAGCTGTTTCAGGAGGAATAGGATCTGAAGAACTAACTGATATCGCTTCTAATATTGTGTTCGCAATGCCTTTGAATGATGATGCTGTATTAACAGTCGATTTGGGTATTTCGGCCTATTCGTCGGCTTCATCAAGCAATATTAATCCTTTTGATAATGGTGGCAAACCAACACCTTGGCAAGCGTCTTCTGGAGCTTCTCAAAGTGACCAACTGAAGTCTGTGACTGCAAATTATGCCCACAGTAGTGATTCTCGTGATTTCATTTGGAACGCCGATGTTTCATTTTCCAGTGAATACGATTATACTTCTGTTGGTTTTGGGGGAGGGGTCGCTTATCTATTTAATGACAAAAATTCTGAAATCAGTTTCAAAGGAAACGCATATTTGGATCAATGGAGGCCGATTTATCCAAAAGAACTAAATGATTTCGCTATATATGGCGCAAATACAAATAATGGAACGATTTTCGATCAAAACGGAAAGGTCACCTCTAGCTATGCGCCAACAGCATTTCAAACGATAAGTTCCGTGAATAGAAATTCGTATTCGGCATCGGTTGGTTTCTCCCAAGTATTTTCTAAAAAATTGCAAGTATCTTTTTTCTTCGATATTCTGCAGCAACAAGGATTACTATCGACACCCTACCACCGAATTTATTTTGCTGACAAAGCCAATTATTACATTGGTCAACCAGAATATATTCCGAATTACGAAAGCGAAAGCAATGCAGGAGTTTATAAATTGGCCGACGATATCGAACGGTTGCCCGACAGCCGATTCAAATTACCAATTGGTGCAAGACTAAACTATTACATCAATGAGCGGTTTGTTTTGAGAACGTATTACCGCTATTATTCAGATAATTGGGATATTCAATCGCATACCGTTAATGTCGAATTACCGGTAAAAGTATCCGATCGTTTTACCGTTTTTCCGATGTATCGTTTTTACACCCAAACCCAATCCAAATATTATGCGCCTTATGAAACGCATTTATCTACCGAAAAATATTATACATCTGATGCTGATTTAAGTACCTTTGATGCCAATCAATATGGTTTTGGGGTCAATTATACAGACATTTTCACCGGAGCTAAAATTTGGAAATTTGGATTAAAAAATGTTGACTTCCGCTATAATCATTACCAGCGAAGTAACAATCTAACTGCGGATATTGTCACCTTAGGATTTAAGTTTATATTTCAATAAAAATGAAAATTTTAATTGTTGAAGACGAAATAGGAATAGCCAATTTTCTCCAACAAGGCTTGGAAGAAGAAGGATATGAAGTTGTAGTGGCCAACGATGGAAAGAAAGGTCTAGAGTTAGCTATTAGTCAGAAAGTAAATATCATTCTTTTAGATTGGATTTTACCAAAAATGACTGGGATTGAAGTTTGCAAATCCATACGTAAGACTGACACGACAACTCCCATTATTTTCTTAACAGCCAAAGATACTGTTCAAGAAACCATTGACGGACTGCGAGCAGGAGCCAATGATTACATCAAAAAACCATTTAGTTTTGATGAATTGGTTGAACGAATTAAAATTCATTTCAGAACTCAAACAGAACCTGAAATTTTAAAATTGGGCGCTATTGAAATTCAACTTGCCAAGCACCTTGTTTTCGTTGACGGGACGGAAGTGAATTTAACGCAACGTGAATTCGAATTGCTATGTTACTTAATTCGGAATAAAGGAAATGTATGTACTCGAACTCAAATAATTGAAGATGTTTGGGATATTCATTTCGATTATGACACGGGTGTTATTGATGTTTTTATGAATGCTATTCGCAAAAAACTAAATCTCAATAAAGAGGAAGATTTAATCAAAACTATTCGTGGAGTTGGTTATATTGCAAATGAATTAAGCTAATCCTATGTTTTCATTTTCTTTTAAAAACAGAATCGCTTTTCATTATATCATAAGCACCGGTTTATTGATTTCGGTTGTGTTTTTCGTGATTTATAATATCATTAATCACAGCGTAAACGCACAAATCAATGATGATATAATGGATGAAGTGGCAAAACATTTAAAAGAGATCGAAATTGATCATAATAATACGTATTTGATTCAGGTGGATCAATGGCGAGC
Source organism: Flavobacterium sp. (assembly GCF_044348915.1). Taxonomy (GTDB): domain Bacteria; phylum Bacteroidota; class Bacteroidia; order Flavobacteriales; family Flavobacteriaceae; genus Flavobacterium. The sequence goes on from NZ_JBIKRX010000019.1 coordinate 43,011, forward strand.
CCGCGAGCACAATGCAGTTAACGTGAATCCAGTTTTTGTCCAGTTTTTTGACATTAACAACCAATTGATAGACAAATCTCCCAATCTAAAAGGCCTGCAACTCAAAAAGTATGATGCTACTTTAAACAATAAATTCATCGATACCTACTTGAATAAAAAACCAATCCGACAAATTCAAGTTCCTCTTTTGGACAAAAATAAAGTTATAGGATTTTTGTTTATAGCTATGTCTTTAGATGATGCGACGATGATTTTAAAGAATTTACAAGACACATTCCTGATTGCATTACCGCTAATATTGTTTGTTCTTTTCTTAATTGCTCGATTGATAGCAGGACGAAGTATCAAGCCCGTGACCCTTATTACGGAAACTTCAAGCAGAATTACAAAAGATAATCTTAAAGAACGTATCGCTTTGCCACAAAATAAAGACGAATTGTATGTGCTTTCTAAAACCATCAATGATTTATTGGATCGCATTGAAAATGCTGTTGAACGAGAAAAACAATTCACTTCCGATGCTTCTCATGAGCTAAGAACTCCACTGACTGTTTTGAAAGGAACTCTGGAAGTCTTGATTCGGAAACCGAGAACTCAATCGGAATATGAAGACAAAATAAAATATGGCATTTCCGAAGTGAATCGCTTGAATAATTTGGTAGATCAGTTGCTGTTGTTGGCTCGTTTCGAAAATCAAATTCAAAGTTTGAAAACCGAAAAAGTATATTTGAATGCTCTGATTTTGGATATTCTCACACGCTATTCCTTGAAAATGAACGCCAAAAAAATTAGCGTTAATCATCTTTTTATGAAAGAGTATTATGTTGCTTCGGATAATTATTTGGTTTCCATCATCATTAGCAATATTATTAGCAACGCCATTAAATATTCGAATGAAAATGGGATGATTTCCATCACGCTTTCGCAAAATGAAAACAATACAATTTGCACTATTTCGGATAGCGGAATTGGTATTCCCAAAGAAGATTTAGACAAAATTATGAATCCTTTTTATCGTTCCAACCCAACACAGCATCCCGACATAAAAGGTTCTGGATTAGGACTTTCCATCGTCAAAAGATTGGCGGAATTGCTAGGCATACATTTCGAAATTCAAAGCGAAATCGACAAAGGCACTGCGGTGGTTTTGAGTTTTCGTTAAGCGGAATTTAAGCCAGTCTTAAGTGTTTTTTGCCCCTATTTCATACTATCTTTGTACGTAACTAATCAGTCTCAAATATAGGGATTTTATTTCATGTCAAAATGACGTGAAATAAAATTCGAATTCATGCCACATAGTCATTGGATTTATTAGGTGAATCTTTTTATATTTTGTACTTTCAT
>NZ_JBIKRX010000163.1:0-3944 GCF_044348915.1 Flavobacterium sp.
TTCATTTGCGGCATTATTGGTTCAACAGGAGCCTGCAGCATCAACAATGCGGTATCGCGTCCGCCAGCGCTGATGGCCTTTCGCGCATTTTTCTCGGCGACTTCCTTCTCCAGTTTATAGACCGACTCAATCGCTTTATAGTCCTTAAGTGCCGCCTCGTTCTCTAGCGCTGCCTTTGCCTCCAGCCGTTTGATTGGCCCGAGTGCTTCTGCCGCAGCTGGACTTTTTAGGCTTCCCGGAGGTGCTACGACGCACCCCCATAGATTGCCTGCCTCTAGCCAGTCCGTGTGCCGCTGAGGCCTAATCCCCACCCTGCGCCCAATCAGCGCCCCTGCAGAAACCATGGCAGGGATACCGACCAGATCCGCAGGGCAGTTCATGCGCTCGGCGATATCCATAACCCAATCGCGCAACTGGCTTGGCAACAGATCAGCACTGAAAGGTTCGACCGGCAGCAATTCGTCCCGCAATGGAATAGGATCTGGCCAATCGAATGCTATTCCCTCTGCTGAGGCAGGGCGGGCATTGGCAATACTAGCCATAGCAGCTGCGTCGTCCAAGTCGGCAAAGTCTCGGCCGGTGTAGTTGGTAGCAATTTTATCCATTTGAAATGTCCTCCGGCAGCGCAATCAGCGCGCCTGTACGCTGGGAGGCGAGGCGCGCAGCTTCAATGCCAGCCTTGTCGTCATCCGCAGCAATTATAAGTTCAAGATCAGGCTGCTTTGAATGGATCATAGCAGCAACGTCGGGCAGGTTTCCGGCGCTCATGGCAGCAACAACAGGCAGACCTGTGGCACGGCTCACAGCTGCGACTGTGGCCACCCCCTCTCCGATTACTAGCTTCACTTCTGGCCGACCTCTCCACCAGAAGACCCCCTTTGTGCGGCCACCGGCGAGGAAACGCTTTTCACCATTTGGCCTGATCGTTTGGATGTTCCAGAGGTTTCCTTCGATGTCAGTCATGGGCACAAGCAGCCAATCACCGTTTTGCCACAGCCTCTCAGGAGTGATGCGCTTCAGGGATAGATAAGGATGCCCCTCATCAGCCGCATTAGCCCTTTCAAGCCTCTGGCGAGCAACCTCGGCAGTTTGCACCTGCTTAGTGAAACATTCAGCCTGTCGAGCGATCGCAGCCTTCCGGCTGGCTTCCCTTTGGGCGTGATTGAGGTGCTGCCGCTTGCGTCCTAAAGCAGGCACAAAGCCATCAGAGCGAAGCATGTCTTTTACCGCGAGCGCTTCCGCCCGACCGCCATTGAAACAATTTACAACAAAGCCGTCAGGTGCGTCCGGTTCCAGCCGAATGGCTGTTCCTCTGTCGTTGCGGGAATGCCCCGGCGTTGGAATATAGCATTCCTTCCCCGCGAACTTACCGCCATAATATGCGGCAATTGCTCGAAGATCCGGCCCGCTCATGGCTCGATCACCACAACAGTGCCGCCAAGCCCTGAGAAGAAATCATGCCGCGCTGCAAAATAGTGTGGCCATAATTTCCGTAGTATTTTCCCTTTTGGGATATCAGGTGACCATTCGCAATGCGCCTCGCCGCTTGTTGCATCGAAGCGGAATTTTATGGTTCGCCCTTTTGGCAGGCTGTAAGTTTTGCAGTAAGCGAATGGACTTTCAGCGCTTTTTGCGCTATTAGATTGAGGATCGCCCCCCAGCGATGCCCCTGCCTTGCGGTGGGGGTTTTTTCGTTGATGTTCCATCAGACGTCCCCCTCACGCATTGTTCCAAGATGAACCTCCAAGTCGCGCTCGGACCAATAAAGGCGTCCACCTAACTTTAGAGGTTGAGGCAGTCGGCCGTTGGCAAGGTCAACGTAAATTGCTGATCGAGATCTGCCGCCCAGCTTGACGCGCAGTTCAGGGAAATTGAGATATGCTTGCATGTGCAACCTTCCATCTGTGTTTTGGAAGGCTCATTCTGATCCGATTTTGATCCGGAAACTGACGCTAAATATCTGCATTTAGTGTCACGAATGTTAGTCTTTTGATCTTTCGTAATCGTTCAGGGCTTCGTATTCGCTCTGAGCTTGCCTGAAGTCGTTGCGCCATTTTTTCAAAAGAGTTGTGCTGGGACGATCTGGGCTCATTTGTTTTGCAGCCTTTGCCATTGCGTCGCCAGCGCTAAGTCCAGACGCCTCCAATGCTGAAACAACATTTTCAAAATGCTGATAGTATTCATTTTCAAATTTATTTAGTGCTTCTCTCGGTTTCAGACCAGAGTCTTCTAGCTCACAAATATATCGTCCAATGTCCCGTGCATTATTGTCAGTGAATTTATATCGTTTTCGACCACGTCGCTCCTTCAATTGCAAAAGGCGCAACAGTTCGTCGGCGTTTCGATTGCTGCGCTCGATCGCGTTAGCAAGCCAACGCGCAAGATACGGAGACAATGCCTCGCCAGCCTCCAAATGTTCCACCACTGTATCAAGTTTGGTCCAGCCATCGTCCTCCTCAGATTCTGGGTTCAGTTCAAATCCGCCATAAGAAAGTTTGCTCATCCTAGAGCCTCTACCAACTGTACAACTTTCCCGCCCTTACCAGTGACATGGTCAGCCCATCGCTCCATCAGGACGCGTCTTTGCTCCAGAAAGTCAGTTCGGCGATAGGCGCGCACCACCCCTGAATCGGTGACATGGGCCAGCATAGCCTCAGCTACCTCATGCGGCGCGTCTGTGACTTCAGCCAACCATGTCCGCAGCGATGTCCGAAAGCCGTGCGGTCGGGCTTCAAGTCCAAGGCGTTCCATCATCCGCGATAGTGCCATATCTGACAGGACGCCCTTGCGAGCGCTGGGAAACAAATAACCATCGCGCGCAAACGGTTTCGCCAATTCGATCACGCGCAGCGCTTCACCAGACAACGGAGTGCGGAAGTCCGCTGTTGCACCCTTGCGGCCCTTCATCATGTCGGCTGGCACCGTCCAGATATCGCCTTCGATCTGCTCCAGCCGCAGATGGCGCAGCGGTGTCGATCGGGAACCCGTCAGGATCGCCAGCCGTAAGGCAAGATTTACGGGCGTCGGTTCGACAAGTGACACATAGAAAGCCGGCACCTCCAGCCATGGCATAGCAGGAATGTTTTTCGGTTCATGGCGTGTCTTGCCCAATAAGGCCTTCGCCTTTGCAACAGCCTGCAAATCGACTTCTAAGCCCAGTGCTGCTGCATGTTGCAGGACGATATGAAGGCGGTTTGCGGCTTTGCGGGCGGTGTCGGCCTTGGCGTGCCATATGGGGGCCAGCGCATCACGGATGTCGCGTTGATCCAAATCCTCCACCGGCACCCTGCCCAGCTTCGGCAAGATATGCAGCTCCAGCGGCGTGAACCATCGCCCAGCCTTGCCGTCACCCTTCAACTCTGCCTTGCGCGCTTCAAAAGCTTCCACTGCCAGAACCCGCAATGTTGTATCAGCCCGCGACGCTTCCCGCGCTTCCTTCTCGCGTTCTTTGATTGGATCACGACCGGATGCAGCTACCGCCCGCCAGCGCTCCGCCGCTTCTCGCGCAGCCGCTAATGATACATTAGACAGGCCGCCCAGCCCCATCTCTCTGCGCCGCCCATGAATGGTGATGCGCAGGACCCATTGTCCGCCGCCATCAGGACGCTTGCGCAGCCATAGGCCGCCGCCGTCGCAATACTCACCAGGCGGGGCAGCCTTCACCTTCGTGGCTGAAAGTCGATTGTGGGCGGGCAAATCCTATCCCCCTAATTATCCCCCTTTCATTACTGGATAGGGCCGGACAGTTCAAGACAGACTAGGACAGAAAAACGAAGGGAACCGGTTGGTTTTAGCATACCGCAGGACAGATAAAAACACTACAGAACAGTATCTTAGTGCCTGTAGCCGGCACCATATTTTGCATAACACTCCCTCTATTTTCGGTTCGCCATGCTGACGTTCGGGCGCGGCAGGTTGTCGCTATGGTTGGGCAAGAGCCGAAG
>NZ_JBIKRX010000073.1:0-14016 GCF_044348915.1 Flavobacterium sp.
AAACCCAATTGGGTAAAAACCGAATCGTACAATTGTACCAATTCGACTTCTTGCCACAACGATTTCGAACCCACAACATCGGCATCACATTGAAAAAACTCTCTAAAACGCCCTTTCTGCGGACGATCGGCACGCCACACGGGCTGTATTTGGTACCGTTTGAATGGAAACTCAATCTCACTTTGGTGCTGCACCACATATCGTGCAAAAGGAACGGTTAAATCGTAGCGGAGGGCTTTTTCGGAGATTTTCCCAGTTAATTGTTTTGCGTTGATGGTTTGTAGTTCTTCTCCCGAAATCTTATCTAAATAATCTCCCGAATTCAAAATTTTGAAAATCAAACGATCTCCTTCTTCTCCGTATTTCCCCATTAAGGTTTCGGAGTTTTCAAACGACGGTGTTTCTATCGGTTGGAAACCAAATTTCTCGAAATTACTTTTTATCGTTGCTATAATATATTGACGTTTTGCCACCTCAGCTGGTGAAAAATCTCTGGTTCCTTTTGGAATACTAGGTTTTGATGCCATCTTTTTAAGTTAGAAGTTGGAAGTCCGAAGTCCGAAGTTAAAAATTTTAAGTATCACTACCTCGTACTTCTAATCTCTTACTTCGTATTTCAATCTGCAAATATCTTGATTTTAAAATAAATATTACATCTTCTAAAACAAACTTGTAACAAAAATTGTAATTTCGTGTCAAATAAGTACTATGTTTAAATTATTTAGAGAAAACGTTAGAATTGCTTTTGGTTCCATCAGAACCCAATTGCTGCGCACCATATTAACTGTACTAATTATCGCCATTGGAATTACCGCTTTGGTTGGAATTTTGACAGTGGTTTCAGCCCTAGAAAATACCATTTCCTCCGATTTTGCTTCGATGGGAGCTAATACTTTCAACATCAATCAATACGAAAACACGGCTAGAAGACGAGGTGGCGAAGAACGAGAAATCATAAATCCTATCATTTCTTATCCTGAAGCAGTTGCTTTCAAAAACAAATATAAATTCCCTCTGACAGAGACCTCCATTTCATTTACAGCAACTTCAACAGCTGAAATAAAATTTGAATCCGAAAAAACAGATCCCGAAAATAAAATTGTGGGTGTCGATGAATATTTTATGGCCAACTCTGGTCTAGAAACCAGCTCAGGCAGAAATTTTACAAGCTTCGACATCCAGAACAATACCTATTCGTGCATTGTGGGCTCTGATTTTGAAAAAGGCTTGCTAAAAAATGTAAACCCCATCGACAAGATCATTTCGATACGTGGAGCCAAATTTAAAGTTATTGGAGTATTGAAAGAAAAAGGATCTACATTTGGAAACAGCCAGGATTTAAGGGTTTTAATCCCTATACAATTGGCTCGGTCGTTATTTACAGCACCCAATATCAACTACAGCTTAAGTGTGATGGTGGCCAAAAAAGATTTTCTTGACGAAGCCATCGACAATGCGAACAGTACTATGCGAAGAATTCGAAAATTAAATCCAGTTCAAGATAACAATTTTGCCATCGTTCGAAGTGATGACCTCATCAATAGAATTCTAAGTATTACACAATACCTCGGCTTGGCGGCTTGGCTAATTAGCATTATTACCATTCTTGGTTCCTCAATTGCTTTGATGAATATAATGGTTGTTTCGGTTACCGAGCGTACCCGTGAAATTGGTGTTCGTAAAGCCTTAGGTGCCAAAAAGAGCACGATTGCTGTTCAATTTTTCATAGAGACTTTACTCATTGGTCAGATGGGTGGTTTAGCGGGAATTGTATTAGGAATTCTTGTGGGTTATGGCTTTGCAACAGCTATGGATTTTGCTTTTGTAATCCCTTGGGGCGCCATTATGGCTGCTTTTGGCACCAGTTTTGCCGTAGCCATAGTTTCGGGATTGTATCCTGCCGTTAAAGCTTCTAAATTAGACCCTATTGAAGCTTTGCGATATGAATAAGCTGGCAGTGGTCAGTTTTTAGTGATCAGTCTGTGTGTACTGAACACTAAAAACTAAACACTGAACACTTAAATTGAACCTCGAATCATTCTATCATTTCCATAAATATCTTTCCTCAATTCAACGTTTTTGAATCTCATTTTTTCAAGCAAATCAATCATTTCGCTTCCTAAATACTGGTTAATTTCGAAAAATAATTGTCCACTTGGAGATAAGCATTTTTGAGCTAATTCGGCTATTTTTCTATAAAAAATTAGGGCATCATTATCATCAACAAAAAGTGCCAAATGAGGTTCGTTGTCCAAAACATTTTTCTTGATTTCCAACTTTTCCAATTCCCGAACATACGGAGGATTCGAAACAATGATGTCGAATTTCTGTTCCAAATCATCAGTTTCGAGGATGTTTTTTAAAATAAAAATAACATTTACCTCATTAATTTCAGCATTTTTCTGCGCTGTTGCCAATGCTTCTTCAGAAACATCAATGGCAAAAACTTCCGCGTTTGGAAAGTTTTTTGCCAATGAAATCGAGATACAACCACTCCCCGTCCCAATGTCAAGAATTTTCAACTTCTCACCTCTAACCTCTAACTTCTGACCTTGAATAATCCAATCTACCAATTCTTCGGTTTCTGGTCTTGGAATTAATACATTTTCATTTACCTCAAAATCTAATCCGTAAAAACTGGTTTTTCCTAATAGGTATTGCACTGGAATTTCTTGCTTCAGTTGTTCTAAAATCGAATTCCAAATCTGTATTACTTCATCAGAAAAAGTCAATTCGGGATTCAATGCCAAGTCAATCCTTTTCAAATGGTTTTTCTCTTCTAAAATTAAATAAAAAAAACTCTCTGCTTCGCCAATATCATATATTAACGAAAGTTCATGAATGAATTTGGATCTATAGTCTTTGATTTTCATACTTATAATTAACTTAAATCCTTCAACATCCACACTGGACAAGAAACGTGACCCGTGCTTCCCATTGGAGCGCAAATGTATTCGAATCCTACTTTTTTGTAGAGTTTCTGGGCATCGTGCATAAAAGGCATCGTTTCGAGATAGCATTTATTGTATCCAAAATCCTTGGCGGCTTGCAAACATTTTTCCATCATTTGGCTTCCTATCCCCAAACCACGGGCTTCAGGCAGAAAATACATTTTTTGCAATTCGCAGATACTTTCGGCTTCGTTTTCTAAATGTGCTACTCCCGCTCCACCAAGAATTTTGCCCTCGCATTCGACCACAAAATAAACCGATTTTAGTTTATTGTATTCCTCAAACATCAAATCTAAATAGGGATCAGCATACGCAGTACCTACTTTAGGTATGTTCAATTCATCAAAGACAGCTCTTATTATTTCAGCAATCGCCGGATTGTCTTTCTTTTCTATTTTTCTAATAATCCAATTTTCCATTTTTTGAAATATTGATTGTATCCTACAAAAATAGTTATTGTTTATGGTAATTTTCTAAAGATTCAAAACTAAATCCTATACCCAAAAATCACTACTTTTGCATCTGTGGAAAAACATGTAAAATATATGCACCGTTGCCTTGAATTGGCAAAAAATGGTTTGGGAACCACTTACCCAAATCCAATGGTAGGCAGCGTTATTGTTTATGATGGCAAAATCATTGGCGAAGGTTGGCATAAAAAATCGGGCGAGGCTCACGCTGAAGTCAATGCTGTAAATTCAGTAAAAGACAAGTCTTTACTTAAAAAAGCAACTATTTATGTAAGTTTGGAACCATGTAGCCATTTCGGAAAAACGCCACCTTGTTGCGATTTGATTATCGAAAATGAAATTCCAAATGTAGTTATCGGAACTGTTGATCCCAATATAAAAGTTGCTGGAAACGGAATCAAAAAACTAATCGAAGCAGGGAAAAATGTAACTGTTGGTCTTCTAGAAAAGGAATGTAACGAACTCAATAAACGTTTTTTTTCTTTTCACGAAAAGAAAAGACCTTATGTGATTTTGAAATGGGCGGAAACTCAGGATGGTTTTATCGCTCCTTTGACAAAATCGGAACAAAAGCCGGTTTGGATCACCAATGAATTTTCACGTCAATTGGTTCACAAATGGCGAAGCGAAGAACAGGCTATTCTTGTTGGAACCAATACAATTATTGAAGACAATCCAAAATTGAACACCCGAGATTGGTCGGGAAAAAACCCTATTAGAATTGTATTGGATCAGAATAATCGAATCCCAAAAGACAGTCCCATCTTTGACAATCAGACAAAAACAATCGTTTTTTCTAGTTTGACAAATACAGTTAATAAAGAAAACTGTATCTTTGAGGTAATCGATTTTCAAGAAAGTGTTGCAAAACAAATACTCAACGTTTTATTCAAACACCAAATTCAATCGGTTATTATTGAAGGAGGCACACAAACTTTGCAAACCTTTATTGATGAAAATCTTTGGGATGAAGCGCGCGTTTTTGTTGGTAAACAAAGCTTTAAAACTGGGGTAAAAGCACCGGTTTTTGAGGCAGAAAACACCATAAAAAGCAGAATTGAAAAAGACTTACTTATAATTTCTAGAAATAATGATTGATACAATTATTTTTGATTTTGGCGATATTTTTATCAATTTGGATAAAGAAGCTCCAATTAACAAACTAAAGAAGTTAGGACTTACGCACTGGAATGATGATTTGAACCAATTGAATTTACAATTTGAAAAAGGCCAAATCACAGAAGAAAATTTCTTGCTCGGTTTTCAAAAACACCTACAAAATGCTTCTTTTGATGAAATACTTGATGCTTGGAATTCAATTCTTTTGGATTTCCCTTTGCGCCGTCTAGAATTCCTTCAAAAACTTACAAAAAAATACCGCCTGTTTTTATTAAGCAACACCGATTCCATTCACATCGATACATTCGAGCGTGACAACGGACTCAGTTTTACGAGAGATTTTTATATGTGTTTTGAAAAAGTGTACTTTTCGTTTGAAATGGGAATGAGAAAACCCGATGCTGAAATCTTTGACTATTTAATAAAAAACCACGAATTGTCACCAAAGCGTACTTTATTTATAGATGACAAAAAAGAGAATACAGATGCAGCACTATTACTAGGCTTACAAGTTTGGAACCTTAAAGTAGGCCAAGAAGATGTGGTTGACTTATTCAAGAAAAAAGAATTTTGAGTTTTAAAATATTTTAAGTGGCAATATCAATTGCAATGTCAATAAATAAATAAAAAAAACGAGTAACTTCTTTAAAAACAAAAATCCTCTAAAATTTAAATTTTGTAATTGCTATTGCAATTGTTATTGTAATTGAATTTAAATTTTGACATTGAAAATGGAAGACACCTATAAAACTATCACCTTTCCTTCCTCTGAAATTCTTTTTAAAGAAAAAAATAGCAAATTTTTTGGCTATAGCTTTCCTATACAATCTGAAACCGAAGTAAAACCACTAATTGACCAATTACGCAAGCAACATCCCAATGCTGTACATTTTTGCTATGCGTACCAAATAGGCTCAGAAAAAATTGTTTATAGAGCAAATGACGATGGAGAGCCCAGTAGCACAGCAGGAATGCCAATTTACGGACAAATCCAGTCTTTTGCCGTTACCAATATTTTAGTGGTCATTGTCCGAATCTATGGCGGAGTAAAACTAGGAGTTGGCGGCCTGATTTCTGCCTATCGAACTGCTGCGCAAATGACGCTGGAATCCGCCGAAATAATCGAAAAAAGCATTAATATTCACTTTCTAATCTCATTCGATTACAAAAACATCAATAAAGTTATGCGAGTTATCAAAGAAAAAGATGCCGAAATTCTTTCGCAAAAAATGGAAATGAGTTGCGAAATCGAAATCTGTAGTCGAAAAAAAAATGCAGAAATACTTTTTAATCAATTTGATACGATGTTCGAAGTCGAAATAAAACGACTTAAATAAAATTTAAAAAATTAGTTGTTTTTGCCAAATTTTCAAAAAAACACAGCATCTATTAAACTCTATTTAAAACATCTAAAATATATTGCGGTGGACTGATAGGCTTTCCTGTTTTCATGTCCACAAAAACTAAAATTGAGTTGCCCGTTGTTAATAACTCCTCATTTGCATTATAAAGCTCATAGTCAAATTCAATCTTAACTGTGGTCCTATTTTTCAGAATTGTTTTTAAGGTTAAAAGTTCATCATACCGAGCGGGTTTTTTATAATTCATAGTCAGAGAAACCACCGGAAGCATAATTCCGCTTTCTTCCATCCATTTATACGATATCCCTTTATTTCTAAGCCATTCCACCCTTCCTATCTCGAAATATTGTGCATAATTACCGTGATAAACTACCCTCATTTGATCGGTTTCTGAATAGCGAACACGTATTTGAGTTTGATGATATTCCATTAAGTTTTATTTTAAAAAATTAAAATTTTAAATTCCTCATACAACAATATTTTGTAAAATTTACATACAAAATATTTTTTTTTAGCTAATTTTATTCACATATTTGTCATCCCGAAAAACAAGACTAATTCTATCTTATTTTTTATAGAAAAACTTTACAGAACAAAAATAATTTAACCAAATTTATGAACAAGACTGCACAATCAGTATGGGAAAACTGCCTCTCTTTTATAAAAGACAATATCGCAGACCAAGCTTACAAAACTTGGTTTGAGCCTATTAAATCAGTTGAGCTTACCGATAATGCATTATACATTCAAGTCCCTAGTAAATTTTTCTACGAATGGCTAGAAGAACATTATGTTAAATTATTAAAAGTAGCACTAACCAAAGAACTCGGTAAAAATGCAAAGTTACTCTATAAAATCAAAATGGAAAACACTTATGGCAATAAACAACCGTTTACGGAACAATTGCCAAGTGCAAATCGTGTGCCAATGAAACCACAAGATGTTGATGCTCCATATAAGAATCTAAACCCAGAACTAAAAAATCCGTTTGTAATTCCTGGAATTCGAAATTTAAAAATCGAATCACAATTGAATGCAAATTATAGTTTTGATAACTTCTTAGAAGGAGATTCCAACAGATTGGCTCGTTCTGCAGGTATGGCTGTGGCTAATAAGCCAGGTGGCACTTCATTCAATCCATTGTTAATTTTTGGAGGAGTGGGTTTAGGAAAAACCCATCTAGCTCACGCTATTGGAGTTGAAATTAAAGATAAATATCCAGAAAAAACGGTTTTATATATTTCTGCCGAAATTTTCACCCAACAATATATAGATTCTGTTAAGAAAAACAATCGAAATGATTTTATTCATTTCTACCAACTCATAGATGTGTTAATCATAGACGATGTTCAATTCCTTTCTGGAAAATCGGGGACTCAAGACGTGTTTTTCCATATCTTCAATTACTTACATCAAAACGGAAAACAGGTTATCCTGACTTCAGACAAGGCCCCTGTCGATATGCAAGACATCGAGCAACGCTTGTTATCGCGTTTCAAATGGGGATTGTCGGCAGAATTACATCAACCCGATTACGAAACCAGAATTTCAATCCTGAAAAACATTTTGTATCGTGACGGTGTCGAAATTCCAGAAGAAATTATAGAATATGTTGCTCGAAACATCAAATCGAATGTTAGAGAACTTGAAGGAGCAATTATTTCCTTGATTGCCCAATCTTCTTTCAACAAAAAAGAAGTAACCATAGAGTTAGCTAAAAATGTTGTAGAAAAATTCGTAAAAAATGTAAAACGCGAAATTTCTATAGATTACATTCAAAAAATTGTTTCTGATTATTTTCAACTTGACGTAGAAACTTTACAATCCAAAACTAGAAAAAGACATATTGTACAAGCGAGACAATTGGCTATGTTCTTTGCTAAAAAATTCACCAAAGCTTCTTTGTCTAACATTGGATCTCAAATAGGAGACCGCGATCACGCAACCGTTTTGCACGCCTGTAAAACAGTAGATAATCTGGTAGCCACCGACAAACAATTCAAAAAATTTGTTGAAGACATCAATAAAAAATTAACGTTATAGCCGTTGTATGCCAGTTAAAATTTTAATGGTATGTTTAGGCAACATTTGTCGGTCACCTTTGGCCGAGGGAATTTTAGCCTCAAATCTTCCAAAAAAAAATTTCATTGTAGATTCGGCGGGAACAGGAAGTTGGCATATTGGCCGCCAACCTGATTCACGTTCTATAGCTATTGCAAACAAACACAAGCTTGATATTTCGAAGCAAAAAGGCAGACAGTTTACTAAAAATGATTTCGATGCTTTTGACTATATTTATGTCATGGACATTTCTAATTACCGCGATGTGGTTCGCCTTGCAGACAATCAAGAACAAATAAACAAAGTACAACTCATCTTGAATGAATTGTTTCCCGGCGAAAATGTTGACGTACCGGACCCATATTATGGAGTAGCACACGGCTTTGAATCTGTTTTTCATATGCTTGATGAAACCTGCGACGTAATTGCAAAGAAACTCATCGAGAAACATTCTTAAATTCTCTTTTTGGGGTTTAGTTAATTTTCTCTTAATTCAAAGAAAATAGCTCTTTTCAAAAAAAATAATATTGACAGCAATGAAACCAAACCTTTCTTTAGGAAAACTATACTTAATCCCAACCACTTTAGGTGAGGGAGACCCCAATGATGTTTTGCCTCAAACCATAAAAAGAAGCATTGATTTCATTGATGATTATATTGTAGAAAACGAAAAAACAGCTCGAAAATTCATCAAAAGTATTCAGCCCCTGAAAGTACAGGCTACATTAAGATTAAGCGCTCTAAACAAGCACACCGAAGTTTCAGAGCATTCCAAAATGTTGCAAGCTTGTTTGGAAGGGAAAAATGTAGGTTTAATGAGCGAAGCTGGCTGCCCTGGCGTTGCCGATCCTGGTGCAGTTATTGTAAAACTGGCTCACGAAAAAGGAATTCAGGTTGTACCATTGGTTGGACCATCCTCGATTTTATTGGCGATTATGGCCTCTGGAATGAACGGACAAAGTTTTGCTTTTAATGGATATATTCCAATTGATAAATCGGAGAAAAAAGCAGCTTTAAAAAATTTAGAGAAATTATCTCAAGACAAAAACCAATCCCAAATTTTTATTGAAACTCCCTATCGAAATAATAAAATGCTGGAAGATATTATTCAAGCCTTGAATCCATCGACATTTATTTGTGTGGCTACAGATATCACTTTGCCAACCGAATTCATCAAAACAATGAGGGCCTCTGAATGGAAAAAAGTACAAGTGGATTTACACAATCGACCTACCATTTTTATTATTCATAAAATGTAAACAAAAAAAAACATCAACTTAGACTGATGGTTTTTAACTTATAACTGCTGATTAAATTACTTTACCCTAGCGTTACTATCCGCAACGATTCCTGAAGTTTCATACCCGCCAAACTCTTTCATATAACTTCTAATCGAAGTTCCATAAGCATCTCTAAAATAGCGTTTCCCTTCATACTTGAAGAACTTTTTAACTGAACCTGGACCACCAAGATGAGCTGCCGCTAGTATTCCTGATTCTGTTACCAAAATACCTGCAACCACTTGTCCTTCGTATTTATCAATAACATCTTGTAATATTGATTTGTTTTTAGAAAGAAGAGCCACAAAAGCTTTTTCTTGCATTTTAGGACTGTTTAAAAACCTACTACTATCGTGAATTCCAACCGTTTTAAGGGTTGCTTCGCCGAATTGGTATTTACCCATATATCCCAGTGAATTGACTTTTTTGTACTTACCTTGAGATTCTTTATGGGCAATAGCTTCCTTATAACCAATAAAAAATTTACCAGTATATGGAACGCTTAAATTAGAGTAATCATTTGATTGTTCAGATGGATATAAGTAGTGAGTTCCATCATCTTTGTTTATAAGAAACCAGTCGCTGGCATCTAAATTAGAAGGCTTAAAACCTGAGCTTAAAAAGGCAATAATTAGAGTCAAACTTGCATAAAAAAACCACTTGTTTATCATAAATTGTTTTTCTTCAAACGCTGTCACCCTTTGAAATTTCTACGGTGCAAATATACGTATAAAAGCCAAAAAACAAAAATATAGCTGAAAATCAAGCTGTTAATATTTTCTAAAAATAAAAAGCATAGCACTTGAAACCGCTGTGAGCCGAGTATTCAATCGTTGGAGCTGGAATTTTCACCGTGTTAAAAACAGAAAAAAAAGTTTTCAAAAAATGTGATTTTGTTTCGATTTTTGTCAAATCTAGGTCTAAACTAAGGTAAAATTGACGAGATTTTTCGATATTTTGACCTAAAATTGGCGCCAAATTAGCACTATTTCCGCTAATCATTCCATCCGCTCCATAGCCCAAAGCGAGGTTCAACCACTTTGGTATTTTCGACCCTTTAGAAAAGGAATATAAATTGACCGAAAACCAATAGGTTTGACCATTGTAATCTTTAAGAATTTGTTCGGGAAATGAACTTCCCAAAACCTCAGGTCTATAATCGGAATACTGGGTTTTGTGATAGGAAAATTTAGGAATAATACGCTGCTCTTTCCAAAGCAATTCTTGTGAAACATACAAGGCAGTTCCTGCAGCATTGGCCATTATATCTCCTGTTGAAGCTCCCCATTCGGCAGAATATCCGTCCATAACCTCAACAGCGGAGAGGAATACAAATCCCAAACCAGCTCCATAAAGCAATTGACTTTTTTTACTGTTTCCACTCCAATTCAGTGCTTCGGCGCCAAATCGACCAATGTGATAGGAAGAATAAAGATGCCCCACTTTGTCCATTTGCTTCCACTCGGAATTATCATTAATAAAATGAAAATCGGATTTAGGATAATCGGCGTACCAAAGTTGGTTCAAACCAATCAGAGCTCCAGAAGCCAAAACTGCTTCGGAAATAAATACGGAATTTCTCCTTTTCTTGTTTAAGGAATCGGATGGTTTAAGAAAATTTTCTAATGAAGATTGCGCCAATATATTTTGGAACACAATGAGAAACAGAAAACAGATTTGACTCTTAAATTTCAAAATTACCTTGCTACTCCTTGGCTATTAATCCAATCAGAATATTTTTTGGCATTCACATTATGTTCTGGCAAAGTAGCCGCAAATTCGTGATACCCAAAACGATCCACGCTAGCACAAAAATAAACAAAGTTGTTTTTTTCTGGATTCAAAACCGCTTCTAATGCTGTGATGTCAGGCATTGCAATAGGACCTGGAGGAAGACCAATTACTTTATAGGTGTTATAGGGTGAATTCAAAAACAAATCATTGTAAAACACTCTTTTTATGACTTGATCAAAATCATTGTCTTTTTTCTTTTTTGCAAAAATAACTGTTGGATCGGCTTGCAAAGGCATACCCAGCTTCATTCTATTCAAATACACTCCAGCAATTCTTGGGCGTTCGTCTTTTTTTACCGATTCTTTATGTACGATTGATGCTAAAATAGTTGCTTCAACAGGAGTTAATCCTTGCTTTGCTGCTTTTTCGGTTCTTTCCTTATTCCAGAAATTGCGGTATTCCTTAATCATTTTGTCACGAAACTTCTCTGCCGAGATATTCCAATACACTTCATAGGTATTCGGAATAAAAACTGCTAAAACATTTTCATCAGTGAATCCGTTTTCCTTCAAGAAGATTGAATCCTTAAACGTAGTCAGCAGTGTCAAACTATCCGGTTCGATTTGAGAACCCACTCTTCCGGCAAAATTCTCTAACCGTTCCTGATTGTTGAAAGCCAATTTCACGGGTACATTACTTCGTAAGGCTTTGACCAATTGATAACTATTCATCCCAGCAGTCAATAAAAACCTTCCTGGCTTAATATTTTCAGGATAGCTTCTTTTACTGGCAACCATTTCAAAACGATTCATATTTTCAACCAAAGGCCCAAGAATTTTCTTCACCTCGTCATAGCTAGACCCTGTCGGAATGTGAACATAGATTTCCTTTTCGGAAAACTTTGTGTTTTTTGAAAAAACTTGGTTCGCCAAAATTCCTCCATAAATCAGTAAGACTGACATTAAAACGATAGATACAATTGATATTATTCTTTTTTTATCCAAAACGAAATGATTTTAAATTTTATTAATTAATTGAAAAATAGCTTCATCCTTATAAACTCCGTTAACTAAATTCCAATCTTTCTTTGTTCCAATTTTTTCGAATCCAAATTTAGTAAAAAGAGCAATACTAGCTTTATTTTCGCCACTAATATTTGCATACAATTGATGCAGATTCAAATGATAAAATGAATAGCGAATCAAAAGTTCCAAAGCTTCGGACCCAATATTCTGATTTCTATTATCCTTTCCTTGAATCGCAATACCTATTCCAGCGCGATTATTCTTTGGATCAAAATCAAATAAATCGATTAATCCAATGGCTGGAAAATCTTGGTCCTGACAAATCGCCAATCGCAATTGCTTGGCTTCATAAATATCCTGTTGTGCATTTTCGAGGTATTGCTTTACCAAAAACCGACTGTAAGGCGTTTGTGTATTGCTCACTTCCCAAATACTTTGATCGTTTTCCATAGCATAGACAAACTCCAAATCGTTGGGTTCGAGTGCTCGGAGGTAAATATTTTCGCCTTTTAGTGTGATCATTGACAAGTTAGAGGTTAGAAATTAGAGGTTAGAAGTGTAGTTATATCTCAATCACTCCTTTAAAAACAAACTCAGCAGGCCCAATCAGGAAAATATTGGTAAAATGATTCTCTTTTCTATCGAAAGAAACTTCTAGTTTCCCTCCTTCTACATTGATTTTAATAGACGAGGCATTGGTTTGTCCAGTCAGATTCATTGCAATAGCAACGGCAGTCGCTCCTGTTCCACAAGCTAAAGTTTCATCTTCCACTCCTCTTTCGTAGGTGCGAAGCGAAAAAGTATCCTCATTGATTTTTTTTACAAAATTAATATTACTTCCTGCGGCTCCATATAAAGAACCATAACGAAGAGCGGCTCCATTTTCTTTTACATTATAATGTTCCAAATCTTCTACCATTTGCACGTGATGCGGTGAACCTGTATTCATAAAAATATAATCGCTTTCCTTTTTAATATTGGCCACATCAATCATTTGCAAAGAAACAATTCCATCATTGGCAACGCTGGCGTGATGCAAACCATCGGTGGCAATAAAAGTGCATCTATCTTTAATAATGCTCAAATCTTTGGCAAAAGCCACCAAACAGCGGCCGCCATTACCACACATCGAACTTTGATTTCCATCGGAATTGTAATAAACCATTCTGAAATCGGTGGTCATTGCGAGTTTCGAAGCAATCTCGTCATTTTCCAATAAAATAAGTCCGTCTCCTCCTATTCCAAAACGTCGGTCGCACAAACGAGCCACAAGTTGTACATTTTCTTTTGGAAAAAAGCCTGAGCGATTGTCAATCATTACAAAATCATTCCCTGTTCCTTGATATTTAAAAAATTCTAGTTGCATTGTGTTTACTATTTACCAAAGGCAAAAGTACAAATATTAATGATACGTTAAAGATTGTTAAGCGAGCGTTAAACTGTTTTTTTGATCATAGATAATCCCTAATTTTACAGCGTAAATTCTTAAATAACTATAAAACCATGAAACGATTTTCAAGCCTATTTTTAGTGTCATTGTTGAGTGGAGCCGTCACATTGGGCTCTTACAAATTGTTATTTGACGACAATGGCTATTTTTCGAAAAATTCAATTGTAACTCAGGCCTCAAATTCGTACGGGCGAAATGTTGGTTTATCAGCAGAAGCGGTTGATTTTACAGAAGCTGCCGACAAAACCATTCACACCGTGGTTCACGTAAAAAATGTTTCGCGAACTACAGTTACTAATCCAATATTGGAGTATTTCTATGGTTTTCAAGGAGGACAACAGCAAGAACAAGTGGGAACAGGTTCGGGTGTAATTATCTCGGAAGACGGTTATATCGTGACCAATAATCACGTAATTAAAGATGCCACCGAAATAGAAATTACTTTGAACAACAAGAAATCATACAAAGCAAAACTCATCGGAACTGATTCTAAGATGGACATTGCCTTGCTAAAAATCACGGCAGATGAAAAATTGCCCTATACTACTTTTGCCAATTCGGATTC
>NZ_JBIKRX010000074.1:0-13974 GCF_044348915.1 Flavobacterium sp.
TTAGATACAATAGAAGGTCAAATATGGGGACAATCTTCGATGTGTTAATGAAAAAGATGGTGAAATTTGAATAAATATCAATAAAATCAATAGATAACAAGGGTGCTCTAAGCGCCTATACCTAAAATAATAAATAATGGAAAATAATAAAATATCAGGCGCAGAAGCCGTTATAAGATGTTTACTAGAAGAAGGAGTGGACTTGGTTTACGGTTACCCAGGTGGTGCCATAATGCCTGTTTACGACGAATTATATAAATTTCAAGGTGAATTGCACCACGTATTAGTTAGACACGAACAAGGGGCAACACATGCAGCTCAAGGCTATGCCAGAGCAACAGGAAAAGTAGGAGTGGCCATTGCTACTTCAGGTCCAGGTGCAACCAATTTAGTTACAGGAATTGCCGATGCTCAAATCGATTCAACACCTATGGTTTGTATCACAGGACAAGTTGGGAAGCATTTACTAGGTTCTGATGCTTTTCAAGAAACAGACATTATTGGAATCTCGACTCCAGTGACAAAATGGAATTATCAAATAACTGAAGCTTCAGAAATCCCTGAAATAATGGCCAAAGCATTTTATATTGCTAGGTCAGGTCGTCCGGGACCGGTATTGATTGACATTACAAAAAATGCTCAATTTGATTTAATGGATTTTAATTATGCAAAATGTACATCCATTAGAAGCTATAATCCAAAACCGGTTTTAAACCTTGAAAAAGTGGCTGAAGCTGCTGCATTAATCAATAATGCCAAAAAACCGTATATCATTTTTGGTCAAGGGATTATTCTTGGACAAGCGGAAGCGGAATTAAAAGAATTAGTTGAAAAATCTGGAATACCAGCAGCTTGGACTATTTTGGGACTTTCAGCTATGCCTACAGACCATCCATTGAATGTGGGTATGCTTGGAATGCACGGAAATTATGGTCCAAACTTGTTAACCAACGAATGCGACGTATTAATCGCGCTCGGAATGCGTTTTGATGACCGTGTTACTGGAAATTTAGCTACTTATGCTAAACAAGCTAAAGTAATTCATTTCGAAATTGATCCTGCCGAAGTTGACAAGAACGTAAAAACTACAGTTGCGGTTTTGGCCGATGTTAAAGAATCATTGTGCGCCTTGATTCCGATGATTGAAAATAAAACACATGATGCTTGGCACAACAAATTCAAAGATAAATACAAAATAGAATGCAATGCTGTCATCAACGAAGAGTTGTCCCCTACGACAGGTGGAATTTCTATGGGTGAAACTATTGAAATGATCAACAAACACTCCAATGGAGACGCTATTATTGTACCAGATGTTGGTCAACACCAAATGTTCGCTTGCCGTTATGCCAAATTCAATTCATCAAAAAGTATGATAACTTCCGGTGGATTAGGAACGATGGGTTTTTCGTTGCCGGCAGCAATCGGTGCCAAAATGGGCAGACCTGATCGTGAAGTAGTTGCCATTATCGGTGACGGTGGTTTTCAAATGACCATTCAAGAGCTTGGAACTATTTTCCAAACCAAAGTAGCTGTCAAAATTGTGGTACTCAATAATGAATTTTTAGGAATGGTTCGTCAATGGCAAGAATTGTTTTTCGATAGCCGTTATGCTTCAACAGTAATGACTAATCCTAATTTTGTGGCTATTGCCGAAGGATATCATATAAAATCAAGAAAAGTCGTAAAAAGAGAAGATTTAGATGAAGCTGTAGCCGAAATGCTAGCATCAAAAGAATCGTATTTCCTTGAAGTTATGATCGAAAAAGAAAATAATGTATTTCCAATGATACCAACAGGAGCTTCGGTTTCGGAAATGAGATTATCATAAATAGTTTAAAGTTTAAGGTTTAAAATTGTTTACTAAAAACAGCAATAGTTTTATATGACAGTTTTAAACTTAAAACCACTTTAAACAACATTAAACAATAAATAAATGGAAAATAAAATATTCACCATTTCTGTATATTCAGAAAACAACGTTGGCTTATTGAATAGAATATCAGGAATATTCTTGAAGCGACACATCAATGTATTAAGTTTAAACGTATCCGAATCTGAAATTGAAAATGTTTCAAGATTTATCATCGTAGTAAAAACTACCGAGAAATGGGTGCAAAACATTGTTGGTCAAATCGATAAACAAATCGAAGTTATTAAAGCTTTTTATCACGTCGATGAAGAAACAATTTTTTTAGAAAGTGCGATCTTCAAAATTGAGTCCAGTTTGTTATTCGACGAAAGACAAATTCAAAACATTATCAAAGAAAGTCATTCTGAAATTGTCACTGTCTCTAGAGACTTTTTTGTGATTTCAAAATCAGGAAAGCGCGCTGAAATCAATGACTTGTACAACAAATTAAAACCATACGGAATTATGCAATTTGTTCGTTCAGGAAGAATTTCAGTTTCTAAAGAAAAAATGGAAGTAACTTCATTATTAGAAGAATTAAAATAAATTTAGTATCAAAATCAAAACATTAAATCATACAATTATTAAATAAAAAAAAATGGCAAATTATTTCAACTCATTACCACTTAGATTACAATTAGAACAATTAGGCGTTTGCGAATTTATGGATCAAACCGAATTTGCAGATGGAATAGAGGCACTTAAAGGTAAAAAAGTAGTCATTGTAGGTTGCGGAGCTCAAGGTTTAAACCAAGGTTTGAACATGAGAGATTCTGGTTTAGATATTTCATACACTCTGCGTGCTGAAGCGATTGCTCAAAAGAGAGCTTCGTTTATGAACGCTGCTGATAATGGTTTCAAAGTTGGAACTTATGAAGAGTTAATCCCAACAGCTGATTTGGTTTGTAACCTTACACCAGACAAGCAGCATACTGCAGTGGTAGGAGCAATCATGCCTTTGATGAAACAAGGAGCAACTTTAGCTTATTCTCACGGTTTCAATATTGTTGAAGAAGGAATGCAAATTCGTAAAGACATCACTGTTATTATGTGTGCTCCTAAATGTCCAGGATCTGAGGTTCGCGAAGAATACAAAAGAGGTTTTGGTGTGCCAACTCTAATCGCTGTTCACCCTGAAAATGATCCAAATGGAGTAGGTTTAGCACAAGCAAAAGCATACGCAGTGGCAACAGGTGGACACAGAGCAGGAGTATTACGTTCTTCATTTGTAGCTGAAGTAAAATCCGATTTGATGGGTGAGCAAACTATCCTTTGCGGATTGTTGCAAACTGGTTCTATTTTATGCTTCGATAAAATGGTTGCCGAAGGTGTTGACGCTGGATATGCTTCTAAATTAATCCAATACGGATGGGAAACTATTACTGAAGGATTGAAATATGGTGGAATCACCAATATGATGGATAGATTGTCTAATCCTGCTAAATTAGAAGCATTCAAAGTTTCAGAAGAATTAAAAGATATTATGCGTCCATTATTCCAAAAACATATGGATGATATCATTTCAGGTGAATTTTCTAAAACAATGATGGAAGACTGGGCTAATGATGATAAAAACCTTTTGACTTGGAGAGCTGCAACTGGAGCCACAAATTTTGAAAAAACACCAGCAGGTGATTTTGAAATCTCTGAGCAAGAATATTATGACAACGGAGTTTTGATGGTAGCTATGGTAAAAGCGGGTGTAGAACTAGCTTTCGAAGCAATGACTGATTCAGGAATTATTGAAGAATCAGCATACTACGAATCTTTACACGAAACACCATTAATTGCAAACACAATTGCAAGAAAGAAATTGTTTGAAATGAACCGTGTTATTTCTGATACTGCTGAGTACGGATGTTATTTATTCGATCACGCTTGTAAACCATTAATCGCTGAATATGTGAAAAATGCACCAAGCAATTTAGTAGGTCGCCCATTCAACAATGGAAATAACGGAGTTGATAACAAAGAATTAATTGAGGTAAACTCAATTATCAGAAATCACCCTGTTGAAGAAGTTGGTGCTTGGTTGAGAGAATCAATGACTGCAATGAAAAAAATCGTTTAATAAAAAAACGGTTTTAAAAAAGGGTAATATTTTCAATTAATCATACAAAAGCGAGATAGAAATTCTATTTCGCTTTTTTTTTGTTTAATATGAATTGCCAGGGCATTCGCTTTTGAAACTAAATGCAACTTTGTTTTTTATCAACAATTTAATTAGCACACAGATGACACGGATCATACTGATTCGCACGGGTTTCTTAAATTAATTTAGCAAAAAGAATGAGAATCTGTGGAAAATCCGTTCCATCTGTGTCATCTGTGTGCCATTATATACAACTTGAAAGATATTATTAATAACCAAAATCTTAAAAGCGCATGCCCTGATGAATTGCTCATACCTATGGATAAAAATTTACTACCTTAGCCAATATGAAAACAATTGTCGATGTAGCAGTAATAGGAGGAGGGCTTGCTGGCCTTACTAGTGCTATACATTTGTCAAAGTTTGGGTATAAAGTCATTTTGATTGAAAAAAATGAATTTCCAAAACATAAAGTGTGTGGAGAATATATCTCAAATGAAGTCTTGCCCTATTTCCAATGGTTGGGTTTGGAAATTTCCAGCTTGAATCCATCCAATATTTCTAAAATCGAATTTTCTACAGGTAGCGGAAAAACAATTTCTGGAGAATTACCCCTTGGTGGATTTGGAATCAGTCGTTATAATTTAGACCATTACCTGTCCCAAAAAGCCATTGAGTATGGTTGTAAAATCATTCAGGATACGGTCACCGATATTCAGTTTAACGCTGATAAGTTCTATATTTCCACCTTGAATAACTTACAAATCCAATCCAAAATTACTTTAGGAGCTTTCGGGAAACGGTCCAATTTAGATCAAAAGATGAATCGAAATTTTATTCAAAAGAAATCCCCCTGGTTGGCTGTAAAAGCACATTATTCAGGAGTTTTTCCAAATGATTTGGTAGGATTACACAACTTCAAAGGAGGCTATTGCGGAGTTTCAAAAGTAGAGAACGACGCTATAAACGTTTGTTATTTGGTGGATTATGACACTTTCAAAAAGTATAGAAATATCGACCATTTTCAAACCGAAGTGATGTATAAAAATCCACATTTGAAAAACATAATTGAAACAAGTGAAATGCTTTTTGATAAACCTTTAACGATTAGCCAAATCTCTTTCGAGAAAAAAAACAGCATCGAGAATCATATTTTGATGATTGGAGATACAGCAGGATTAATTCATCCTTTGTGCGGCAATGGAATGGCGATGGCGATTCACAGTGCCAAAATAGCTGCTGAATTATCTGTTATATTTTTAAATAAAAACATAAGTACTAGAAAACAATTGGAAGAAAAATACGCTCAAGAATGGGCCGCCAATTTCAGACATAGACTCCAAGTGGGACGGATTTTATCAAAAATTTTGCAACAAGAAAAATTGACGATATTTCTTATGCAATTTTTGATTATATTTCCATCATTATTACCCCAAATTATAAAGAAGACACACGGGAAACCAATTATTGTAAATAACTAAATGTTTATAAACACAAAATACAGATCCGATGAGTCCGAAATTATGGATGATTTTGCATTAGAAGGAGAAGTTTTGCGTGATGCTTTGGACAAAATTGCCAAAATCAACCAATTCTTAGGTGGAAACCATTTAACTTTACGTGGAGTACAGGATTTAATTCAAAACCATTCCAAAACAAATGAAATTACGATTGTTGATGTAGGCTGTGGCAATGGAGATATGTTAAGAACTTTAGCAGAATATGGTGCTAAAAATAATTTCAGTTTTAGTTTAATAGGAATTGATGCCAATGATTTTACAATAAAGTACGCGCAACAATTATCAAAAGAATACTCTAATATTAGTTTCGAATGTCAAGATATATTTGATGAAAATTTCGAACAGCTAAAGTATGATATTGTGTTGTGCACATTGACATTACATCATTTCAAGGAAGATGAAATTTTAAAGTTAATGGCGGTTTTTAATGCCAATTCAACCATTGGAATCGTTATTAATGATTTGCAAAGAAGTGCAGTTGCCTATCTATTATTCCAATTAGTTTGTTTTCTATTTAGATTGAATTCGATGTCGAGACAAGATGGTTTAACATCTATTTTGAGAGGTTTCAAAAAAGAAGAATTAATCGATTTTTCAAAAAAATTAAAGCTCAACAACTATAAAATCCAATGGAAATGGGCATTCCGCTACCAATGGATAATTGAGAAAGTTAGAAGTGGGAAGTTAGAAGTGGGAATTTAGAAGCTAGAAGAGGGGAGAAGGAGATATTGTCATTGATATTGCCATTAACATTGCTATTAGCATTGCCATTGACTTTGAATTAAATTTTTATCGTGAATATGAGTGTAAAAATAAAATGTGTTTCTAAACAATTGCCGAAATATTCGCGAACAACAGCCGAAATCATTCCTTTTCTAGATACTTGGCTTCTTGGCCAAGAACCTCGTTTTATAAAAAAGGTGAAAAAAATTTTCGAAGGGGCCGCTGTCGACAAACGCTATTCCATAATGGATCCGATTGAAGTTTTTACCAACACCTCCTTTGAGGAAAGAAATGATATTTATGTTCGTGAGGTCATCGATTTAGGAACCAAAGTATTGGAAAATGCTTTGCAAAAAGCCAATTGGCAACCGACGGATATAGATTATATCATCACCGTAAGCTGCACTGGGATTATGATTCCTTCGTTAGATGCTTATCTTATTAATAAATTGAATTTACGCCAAGACATTGTTAGACTTCCGGTGACTGAAATGGGTTGTGCTGCAGGAATTTCAGGGATTATTTACGCTAAAAACTTCCTAAAAGCCAATCCGGGGAAACGTGCCGCAGTAATTGCTGTCGAAAGTCCGACAGCAACCTTTCAATTGGATGATTTTTCGATGGCGAATATTGTTAGTGCCGCTATTTTTGGAGATGGAGCAGCTTGTGTTTTATTATCTTCGCACAGTGATGATACTGGACCTGAAATATTGGACGAAGAAATGTATCATTTTTATGAAGCAGAACATTTAATGGGTTTTAAACTGACCAATTCAGGCTTGCAAATGATCTTGGATATTGAAGTTCCAGAAACAATTGCTTCTCATTTCGCGGATATCATTCATCCTTTTTTAACTCATAATAATTTGAAAGTTGAAGATTTAGACCATTTAATTTTTCATCCCGGAGGAAAAAAAATTGTCCAAACGGTCGAAGGCTTGTTTACTGATTTAGGAAAAAATATCGAAGACACCAAAGAAGTACTGAGATTGTACGGAAATATGTCCAGTGCGACAGTACTGTATGTTTTAGAACGAATTATGGACACCCAAACAAAGAAAGGTGACATTGGTTTAATGTTGAGTTTTGGTCCTGGATTTTCAGCACAAAAAGTTTTACTAAAATTTTAGCCCCTTAACCCCCAAATGGGGAATAATAAAAAAATGACAAACCAAGAAATCATATCAAAATTGCCTTATTCCAACCCCTTTTTGTTTGTAGATGAATTGTTGGATATTAATGAGAATGGAGTTCGAGGCTGTTATACTTTCGATGAAAACTTGGAGTTTTACAAAGGCCATTTTAAAGACAATCCCATGACCCCCGGAGTAATTCTGACCGAGGTTATGGCACAAATAGGCTTAGTTTGCTTGGGTATTTATTTACTAAATGATACATTTAACGAAAACACATCAATTGCTTTAACATCAATAGATATCGAGTTTTTAAAACCTGTTTTTCCCAATGAAAAAGTAACTGTGATTTCAGAAAAAATGTATTTCAGGTTTGGTAAATTAAAATGCAAGGTTATAATGAAAAATGAAAAACAGGAAGTAGTTTGTAGTGGAATAATTGCAGGAATGATGGTCTAATTTGCTATTTGCATTGGCTTTAAATTGCCATTGCTATTGCCATTGATATTGTTATTGAATTTAAGATTTATATGAACAAACGTGTCGTCATAACTGGTCTAGGTGTTGTTGCTCCAAATGGAGTAGGATTGGACGCGTTTGTAAATGCGATAAAAAATGGTATTTCTGGAATTCAACACGATCCCGAATTGGAACGTTTGCAATTCTCTTGCCAAATTGCAGGAAAGCCAGAAATTTCAACCGAATTATCATTATACTATTTTACCGAATTGGAACTTCGAAATTTCAATTCATCTGGAATTTTATATGGTGTTATCGCCGGAATTGATGCTTGGAAAGATGCCGGTTTACCTATAGAAGTGCTCGGCCAACCTGATTGGGACAGTGGAACTATTTTTGGAACAGGAACTTCAGGTATTGAAAAATTCAGAGAGAGCATCTATAAAATTGACGATTTTCAAACTCGTAGATTAGGAAGTACTGCTGTTGCACAAACGATGAATAGCGGTGTCAGTGCATATTTAGGGGGTAAATTGGGATTAGGTAATCAAGTGACAACAAATTCATCTGCTTGCACAACAGGCACGGAAAGTATTTTGATGACATTTGAACGAATCAAATCGGGGCAAGCAAAACGAATTTTGGCAGGAAGTACTAGCGATTCTGGCCCCTATATTTGGGGTGGATTTGATGCGATGAAAGTCTGTACTTTTAAGCACAATGAAAATCCTACAGAGGGTTCAAGACCAATGTCGGCAACAGCTTCGGGTTTTGTTCCGGGTAGTGGAGCAGGAGCGATGGTTCTTGAAGATTTAGAAACGGCAATAGCTAGAGGAGCAAAAATATATGCGGAAGTACTTGGAGGCAATATTAACTCTGGCGGACAACGTGGCGAAGGGACAATGACCGCTCCAAATTCTGTTGCTGTGCAAAAATGTATTAAAAGTGCCGTGGAAAGCTCAGGGATTCATCCCAATGATATTGATGCCATAAACGGGCATTTGACCGCTACCGCTAAAGACAGTCTAGAAATTAAGAATTGGACTGAGGCTTTAGGTAGAAGTGGGGTCGATTTTCCTTACATTAATTCATTAAAATCAATGGTTGGACATTGTTTGTCGGGAGCAGGTAGTATCGAGAGCGTGGCTTCGATTTTGCAATTACATCAAGGATTTGTTTTCCCGAACATCAATTGCGATGATTTACATCCGGAAATAACTGAATTGGTTGATGCTTCACGTATTCCACAACAATTAATTGAAAAAGAATTAACTATAATTGCCAAAGCTAGTTTTGGTTTTGGAGATGTTAATGCTTGCGTAATTTTTAAAAAATACTTATAATTATGAATAGAGACGAAATAATCGAAAAATTAAAAACCATTATCAAACCGTATTCGCAGCATCAAGAAGCTTTTGACAATTTCTCGGAAAGCACTGATTTTATTAATGATTTAAAAATCAACTCTGCGAATTTAGTGGATGTGATTTTGGATATTGAAGAAGAATACGACATTGTTATCGACAATCAAGCAATGGAAAGAATGCTAGATGTAAAGTCCGCCTTGGATATTATCGAAAATAAACTGTTTGAGAAATGATCGGAAACGACGTAGTTGATTTAGCTTTAGCTGAAAAAGCAAGCAATTGGAAAAGGGAGGGGTTTTTGAACAAAATCTTCACTAAAAGTGAACAATTGCTAATTTCTAATGCAGAAAAGCCGTCAATAATGGTTTGGAATCTGTGGAGTAGGAAGGAGGCTGCTTATAAAATTTACAATCGAAAAACAAATAGTAGAGGCTATTTCCCGCTACTACTAGAATGTTCCGACTTGAAAAGTATTGATGGGACTGTTTTTGGGAAGGTGGTAATACAGAATCTAATTTATTATACAAAAACAGAAATCAATTCTCAATTCATACATACAGTTGCTGTAGAAAAAACAGATGATTTTGATGGAATTATAAATTTAAAAAACAGGACTAACATCCATAAAAAAAACGGAATTCCAAACTATTCTGAAACGGGAAATTCAGTTTCAAAACCAGTATCCATAAGCCATCATGGTAGATTTGAACAAATTATATCTTTTTATGACAAACCCAATCTGGATTTCAGTTTTAGAAAAAGTAATCCAATTTTATAAGCATCCTCCGAAGCAGAATTTCGATCGCTAACTGGAATTTTATAAATACTGCATAATTCATCTAAAGAGAACTGCTTGTTGTTTATATCTAGTAATTTACGATGCATCACGTCAATATCTAAAGCTTCATTTTTTAATCTACCACATCCCATTCGTTCGAGGGCAATATTAATCATTTCAACATCAAAATCGACATGATGTCCTACTAGTACCGAATTACCAATAAAATCAACAAAAGCCTGAATAGCATCAGGTTCTACCATTTTTCTCATTTTGGTTTCAATGGTAAACTCATTAGAGATTCCATTTTCGTGAAAGAATTTGTACTGGGCAATAACCGTTTCAAAACTATCGCCAATAACGATACTATTGTTGATTATTGAAAACATTCCGAATGATACAATAACATCTTTTTCTAAACTCAAACCTGTTGTTTCTGCTGATACGACAACGAAACGATTCGATTTCTTTTCAAATTTAGAAAGATATGTTTTCCAAAATTCAGGATATTCTTTATTGATATTTTTAATCCAGTCTAACATTTCTATGAAAATTGTGTAAGTTGAAATTTATCTTTAATTAAATCTTCCAATTCTTCCATCGGTTCGAGAGCTTTTTTTATAGTCTCTTTTTCAGCTTTGGTGAGTTCCATTAAGTTAATGTATTGACCAGAACTGTCATTTTTCAAACCTTCCATCGTCCTAAATTTTGATAAAGTGATAAAAGCTTTAGAACAATTGATATAAATCTCGGAATTTCTTGGGTCTAAAATAGCTAATTGTTTAAAACGCAAATAAGTACTTGTGATTCCGCGCATATTATGACTTAAGCTAAATAATCGAGCGCCGTCAATCAAAGGCATCAATGCACGAGTTTTTATGTCAAACTTATCTTTATTAGGCCCTTTTTCCTCAACATTAAATTTCTTGAAAAAGGTCAGCGGAGAATTTTTCCTTAAGGTATCATTTCCAAGGAAATCAAACAATAAAGTATTGTTTTTAATGTTGTTAAAAACAACATTCTCGATAGCTTCTTCAATTTTTTTCTCACCAACTACAATTTCAAAATCAAAGAAAATACTACTCAATTGATTGCTATTTTCACCTGGAGTATTCATCCAACTCTGATACTGATTCGTCCAGTCTGTGAGCGACTTACACCAAAGCATATTGCTTGCCATATGTCCGAAAGGACAATATTCATATCCCGCTTTTTCAAGAATTGCGGTAGCTCTTTTTCCTAATTTTAGGAAATAATCTTTTACATCTCTATATTTTTCTGCAGTTACATCTTCAAAAATCAACATACTATCTTGATCTGTGGTCAACAATTGCTCTCTACGACCTTGACTACCAATGCTTAGCCAAGCATAGCGAGCAGGAGGGGAGCCCAAATCCAAAATAGATAATTCGATAGCACGCTTAATTAGCGCTAAATTGATTTCACTCGCTAGAATATTTACTCGCGAAAGTGGAATATTTTTTTGAATTGCTTTTTGTATCAGTTCTGTCAAACGTTCTCTGATTGATTTTAAATCTTTAGGGGTTTGAGATCGTTTGATTTCTTTTATTAAAACACCAGGATTGCTAGCCTGAGCGACAATTAAATCGTGTTCAGAAATAACACCTTTCACAATAGATTTATCGGTGCCGTCTTGAGTAACACACAAATGCGTTACATTGTACTTTAGCATTAGTAATTGTGCCTCAGCCAAGGAAACATTCTCTACCACAGTAACAACCGGAGAAGACATAATTTTATCCAAAGTGGTGTTGATCGGAAAACGGCCAGTTGCAATTTTTGAACACATATCCGTATTGGTCACAATTCCAATTGGCATACTTTTTTCACAAACAATCACACTAGTAGAAAGTGTATTAGTCATTTGCTGAGCAGCTTCTTGGACCGTTGTAGTTTCACTTCCTGTGATCGGAGCAACATTATACGACAAGGATTGAAAGTATTGTATTTCAGATTGTTGATCAGAAAAATAGACATTATCGGAAACTAATTTTCCGCTTACGTTCTCTTTATCAGTTGGATTACTAGTATTACTTGCAAAACTATGCAGCAGGAAGTCTAAAACCTCAGAATTATTGGCAACAAAGGGGCGGAAAGTGGCAATAGGAATCGCATATATGATACTTTCTTCACGCGCTTTTGCGGTCATTTGATAATTGTTTTTGGCAAAAAAAGGGCGTAAACCAAAAATATCTCCTTCGTAACATTTATTAAGTAAAGTCTCTTCAGCATCGGCTATAACAGAAAGATTGACAACACCAGAAGCCACGACATAAAAACTATCGTGCAAAACATCGTTTATTTGGAACAATATTTTATGTTTTTCAAGATTAATTACTCGAATACTGGTAGCAATTTCAGATAATTCTTGAAAAGTTAAATTATCAAAAGGCGGAAATTTCTTGAGAAAATCTGCAATATGTTCAGCAATTGTGTTCATAGTAATGAAAATAGATGTGATGGTAAAAATATAAATTTATTTATTATAAAACAGTCATTAATTAAGCAAAACAGTTAAAATGTAAATTTCATAAATTTTTCTTAAATTAAACGCAAAAATTAATAAATATCAACAAGAAAATTTAATTTTATTCATTAATCTAAAACATCTTAATTATGAAATTACAAAAGAATATCAGTCTAATAGTCATTGCTTTATTTGTAACAATGTTGGCAAATGCTCAAAACAAACCGGCAAGCCCAGCAGCGGTTGCAACAGGATCGATTAATGGTGCTAACATTTCGATTAATTATAGTAGCCCATCGGTAAAAGGAAGAGTTATTTGGGGACAATTGGTACCGTTTAATAAAATGTGGAGAGCAGGCGCAAATGCTGCAACTACAATAGAAACCGATAAAGATATCAAAATTGAAGGTTCAAAATTGCCTGCAGGAAAATATTCGTTTTTTGTTATACCAAGTGAAAAAGATTGCGTGCTAATTTTTAATAAAGTTTCCAAAATGTCTGGAACTAGCAACTACGATGAAAAACAAGATCAATTGCGAGTTACTGTTAAACAACAACTATCTGATACCAATACAGAAAGCTTGGTTTATACTATCAAAAAGAATTCAATTGTTTTGAGTTGGGAAAAATGGAATATTCCTTTTTCAGTGAAATAAAGTATTTTATCACTTTCAAATTAAGCATCAGCAAGAACTATTGTTGGTGCTTATTTATTTTATAGCTATATGGAGAGTAGGTTCGAATAGAAAACAATATTTAACCAAAACATCAATACCTTGAATTGTTAAAAAAACCTATTTTACATAATATAAATTATAATTCAAATATATCATTTTAATTTCTATTGAAAAGAGATACAATCTAGACATCCTTCTTTGATTTTTTATCCGGTCTGATAATCATACGCAAAGATTGATCTTTACTAAAATAAGCTATCATCCAATTATAAAAAGTTTTGATTCTATTTCGATAAGAAATCAAGGACATCAAATGCACGAACAACCAAATTAACCAAGCAAAAAAACCATTGAAGTGCAATTTGGGATTGGGTAAATCTACAACTGCTTTGTTTTTTCCAATAATTGCCATCGAACCTTTGTCATTGTATTTAAAAGGTTTTAGCATCTTGTTGTTAAGTATTGACTTGAAGTTATCTGCTAAATTTATACCTTGCTGAATAGCTACTTGAGCAACTTGCGGATGACCTTCAGGAAAATTCACATCAGTTAGTTGAATACAAGTATCTCCAATGGCATAAATATTTTCTGTAGTCGTAATTTTATTGTAAGCATCGGTCATCATTCGCTTGCCACGACCAAAACTTTCTGTTGGAATTCCTTCAAATACCTTGGCTGTAACTCCAGCGGCCCAAATTAAATTTTTAGGTATAGGCGTTTAGGCCGCCCAAAAACGAAAATAGTATTACCTTTGTCAAATGAGTACAAGGGAGAAATTTATAGGTGTGAATTCAATAACATTTAACAAGCGATTTAAGGAAGATG
>NZ_JBIKRX010000075.1:0-13949 GCF_044348915.1 Flavobacterium sp.
TAGATACAATAGAAGGTCAAATATGGGGACAATCTTCGATGTGTTAATGAAAAAGATGGTGAAATTTGAATAAATATCAATAAAATCAATAGATAACAAGGGTGCTCTAAGCGCCTATACCTAAAAAGAAAATTTGCGGGACAATATGAGTAACCTTGAATTAGTACTCAATATGTTGGCAGAAGCCACCACGACAGAAATTAGTAAAGAAAAAAAGCCTAAAAACTTTGTTGAAAACAAAAAAATTGCCAAACAAGGCGGAACAATTGCTGGAAATACTCGCAAGCAAATTGAGGAAAAGACAGGAAAAAAAGTGGTCAATACCTTGAATGCTACTAATTATTTGGGCAAGAACAAAGCATTAGAATAATGAAAAATAAATTTTACGAATACATACAAAATCTACAAGAGAAAATCTGTGCAGGATTAGAAGCTTCTGATGGTCAAGCTAAATTCCGTGAGGATATTTGGACTCGATCAGAAGGTGGAGGAGGACGAACCCGCGTGATTGAAAACGGTGATGTTTTCGAAAAAGGCGGTGTCAATATTTCAGCAGTGCACGGAAAATTACCCGATAGTATGCAAAAGCTATTCAACGTTGGTGAGGCTGATTTTTTTGCCTGTGGATTGAGTTTGGTTTTGCATCCAAAAAGTCCAATGGTGCCAACGGTTCACGCCAATTGGCGCTATTTTGAGATGTACGACCCTTCGACTCCGCTCAGGGCAGGTTCACGGAAAGTGATTCAGCAATGGTTTGGCGGCGGACAAGATTTAACGCCTTATTATTTGTTTGAAGAAGATGCAAAACACTTTCATCAAACCTGTAAAACCGCTTGCGACAAACACAATGCAGATTTTTATCCAAAATATAAAAAGCAATGTGATGCCTATTTTTGGAATGCACATCGTAATGAAGCCCGAGGAATTGGAGGATTATTTTTTGATTATTGCAAAGCGAATGAAGAAATGTCAATGGAAAATTGGTTTAACTTTGTAACAGAAGTAGGCAACAGTTTTCTGGAAGCTTATGTCCCAATTGTCGAAAAAAGAAAAAATGTATTATATTCGGAATCCAATAGAACTTGGCAGGAAATTCGTCGCGGCCGTTATGTCGAATTCAATTTGGTTCACGATAAAGGCACCTTGTTTGGTTTAAAAACCAACGGCAGAATCGAAAGTATTCTGATGAGTTTGCCGCCACACGTGCAATGGGTTTACGACCATCATCCTGAAAAAGGAAGTGAAGAAGAAAAATTATTAAAAACATTAGAAAAGCCTATTGATTGGGTTTAAGCAAAAAGTGAAACAACTTTAAACCTTAAACTTTTAAACAATTTTAAACAATATTTTATGTTCCCATTACAAAGAGGCAGAAGATTGCGTGTGAATGAAAGCATTCGTTCCTTAGTTCGAGAAACTACATTAAGTCCAAGTGATTTTATGTTTCCAATGTTTATTGCCGAAGGCGAAAATATAAAAGTAGCTATTCCTTCAATGCCTGGAATCTACCGTCGTTCGATAGATTTAACCGTCGAGGAAGTCAAAGAAATATATGCTTTAGGAATTCGAGCGGTGAATATCTACGTAAAAGTAAGCGAGAATTTGAAAGACAATGCCGGTGTCGAAGCTTGGAATCCCAATGGATTAATGCAACAAGCCATTCGTGCCATCAAAACGGCTTGTCCTGAAATGATTGTGATGCCTGATGTAGCGCTAGACCCCTATTCTATTTATGGTCACGACGGAATTATCGAAAACGGTGATGTTGCCAACGATGCAACTAATGAAGCTTTGGTAAAAATGGCCGTTTCACACGCTCAAGCAGGTGCCGATTTTGTAGCGCCAAGCGATATGATGGACGGTCGTGTACTGCGTTTGCGCCAAGGATTGGATGCAGCGGGATTTCAGAACGTTGGAATTATGAGTTACTCTGCTAAATATGCTTCGGCATTTTACGGGCCGTTCCGAGATGCTTTAGATAGTGCCCCACGCGAAGCGGATGTAGTAGTTCCAAAAGACAAAAAAACCTATCAAATGGATTATGCTAACCGTATCGAAGCCATCAAAGAAGCTTTATCAGATGTCGAGGAAGGTGCCGATATGGTAATGGTAAAGCCAGGAATTGCCTATCTTGATATTGTTCGCGAAGTGAAAAATGCGGTCAATGTTCCGGTAACAGTTTTCCACGTTTCAGGCGAATATGCAATGATCAAAGCTGCTGCCGAAAGGGGTTGGCTAGACCACGACAAAATTATGATGGAACAACTTATGTGTATCAAAAGAGCGGGAGCAAGTCTGATTTCGACTTATTTCGCCAAAGAAGCAGCAATAATTTTAAAATAAATAAAAATGAAAAAAGCACTTTTATTATTAGCCATTTTGGCTTTTGTCTCTTGCAAAAAAGAGAGTGAGGAATCCTTCGGAAAGTCTGAAACCACAACCGAAGTTCAAAAACCAGAAGAGTTAGGAAAAACTCTTTTTGAAGGAAAAGGCGCCTGTCTAGCTTGCCACAAACCCGATGTAAAAGTTATTGGGCCAAGTTTGCAAGACATTGCCAAAATCTATAAAGAAAAGAACGGCGATATGGTTACTTTCCTAAAAGGCGAAGGCGAACCAATTGTCGATCCAACACAATATGCAGTAATGAAAGCGAACTTTGCAATAACAAAAACAATGACTGAAGAGGAACTTAAAGCTTTAGAAGCCTATGTTTATTCACATTTAAAATAAAACCAGCCCTACTATAAACAAATAAAAAGGAGATCATATTCTCAGAAACCATTTCCCTTGAAATGGTTTTTTGTTTTTATTAAATCATTATATTTGAATATTCTATATCTTTTTATGATGAAAACAAAAATCGCAATCACACTGTTTTTTCTTATCAGTTTTTCTCTAAACGCACAACACTCCATTATCCCTAATCCGGTTAGTTATGTTTCACAACAAGGAAGTTTTGTCTTAAACGAAAACACAAAAGTCTTTTTGGTTAATTCAAATCCCGAGCTGGCTAAAATTGCCAATTTGCATTTTAATTCCTATTTAAGAAAAGGATTATCTGTTTCTCTAGAAAAGCCTGTAAAAAGCTCAAACCTCATCCTTATTGAAATAAATAAAACCCTGGACCAAACCATTGGAAAAGAAGGATATACTCTTAAGGTTAACGACAAAGCAATTGTACTAAAAGCAAATTCCACATCAGGATTGTTTTA
Source organism: Flavobacterium sp. (assembly GCF_044348915.1). Taxonomy (GTDB): domain Bacteria; phylum Bacteroidota; class Bacteroidia; order Flavobacteriales; family Flavobacteriaceae; genus Flavobacterium. The sequence continues at coordinate 3,213 of NZ_JBIKRX010000075.1, forward strand.
CGGACTACAAACGTTCGATCAATTATTGCCTATTAATGGTGAAGGAAATTTAACGATTCCAGCTTGCAATATCATCGATTATCCGCGTTTTGGCTGGCGAGGTTTAATGCTCGATGTAAGCCGCCATTTTTTTACTAAAAACGAAGTAAAAGAATACATCGACTGGATGGCAAAGTATAAATTTAATGTGCTACAATTGCACCTTACGGATGATAATGGGTGGAGAATCGAAATAAAAGGCTTACCGAAATTGACCGAAATTGGTGCTTGGCGCGTCGAGCGATTTGGCACATTTGGCGAAAGGGAAGCTCCAAAACAAGGAGAAAAAACGCCTTATGGTGGTTTTTATACTCAGGATGACATCAAGGAAATTGTAAACTACGCCTTGGAGAAACAAATTACAATTGTACCTGAAATTGATGTGCCGGGACATTCAATGGCGTTGCTGGCAGCATATCCTGAATTATCAACCCAAAAAGAGCCAAAGATGGTGAATCCAGGTTCTAAATTTGCCGAATGGCACGGTGATGGCACTTTTACAATGACAATTGAAAACTCTCTGAATCCCGCCGATGAGAAAGTGTATTCCGTTTTGGACATCATATTTGGAGAAATTGCCTCATTATTTCCAGGTGATTATATTCATTTAGGTGGTGACGAATGTTATCACGGCTATTGGGGAAAGGATGAAAATTGTAAGGCTTTGATGAAAAGAGAAAATTTGAAAGACTCCAAAGAATTGCAAAGTTACTTTATCAAAAGAGTGACCAAAATCATCAATACCAAAGGAAAAAAAGTGATTGGTTGGGACGAAATTCTTTATGGCGGTTTGGCCGATGGAGCTGCGGTAATGAGTTGGAGAGGCATTGAAGGTGGAGTAGAAGCGGCCAAATTAGGTCACGAAGCCATTATGTCGCCCAATACTTTCTGCTATTTAGATTATGTTCAAGGTGATCCCTCGGTCGAAGTGCCCGTTTATAGCAAATTGACCTTAAAAAAATCCTATGAATTCGAGCCTGCGCCCGAAGGAGTCGATGCAAAATTAATTTTGGGAGGACAAGGAAATCTTTGGACAGAAAAAATCCCAACGATTCAGCACGCTTTTTACATGACTTATCCACGTGCATTTGCAATTATAGAATCGGTTTGGAGTCCAGCCAAAAATAAGAATTGGGACAATTTTTCTGCCAGAGTGGAACATCATTTCAAAAGATTCGATGCAATTGAGAAAACCATTTGCAAAGCAGTTTATGATCCCATTGTAAAAACAAAAATGAACGGTGAAAAATTGATGTGCATCCTTTCAAGCGAAATGCCAAATGCCGAATTGCACTACACCATAGATGGCTCATTTCCGGCTAAATATTCTCCAAAATATACCAACGCCTTCGAAATTCCAAACGGAGATATAACACTGAGAGTAGTTGCTTACAGAGACGGAATTCAAACAGGAAGAATCTTAACCATTAGTAAAGAAATGCTTAAAAAAAGGGTTGAGAAATAAAATATATCTATGGAAACCGCCTATATCAAAACACCTTTAGGAACTACCAAAATAATTGGCGATGAAAACGGAATTTCGATGATTTCAGTTGCTGATAATGGCGCTATTTCTGCAAAAATTCCAACTGTTTTGCAAGAAGCCATTTCGCAACTCAACGAATATTTCGAAGGTAATAGACGCAACTTCATTTTCAAATTAAATCCAGCCGGAACCGAATTTCAACAAAAAGTTTGGAAAGAATTACTCGAAATTCCTTTCGGCAAAACGATGTCTTATCTGGAATTGTCGAAGAAATTGGGTGATGTCAAAGCCATTCGTGCTGTGGCTTCGGCCAATGGAAAAAACCCGCTTTGGATTGTGGTTCCCTGTCATAGAGTTATTGGCACCGACGGTTCGCTCACGGGTTATGCTGGAGGATTGTGGCGCAAAAAATGGTTGTTGGAACACGAAAATCCCTCGAAGCAACAAGAGTTGTTTAGGAACTTATAAATTAAAAGTATATTTGAAATGTAAAAACCAGGAATATCTATTATTCTGAAAACCAATTTAAAAAACGTAAATGTAGTTTTATCAATATCTTATGAAAAAAAAATTCTATTTAGTCCTATTTATATTCGAAACTTGTTTAATTTCTGCCCAAATGCAATTATATAAAGACCCAAACCAGCCCATAGACATTCGCGTTAGCGATCTTTTAAGTAAAATGACACTTGACGAAAAAGTGGCTCAAACGATGAGTATTTGGCAAAAAAGAAACGATTTTTTGTATGATGCCAATGGGAATTTTGATATTGAAAAAGCAAAAAAGAATCTATCTTTTGGTATAGGTGAAGTAAATCGTCCAAGCGAAAACCCCAATCCATCAAATGGGAATTTTGGGCGAAATCCTAAACAGATGGCGGAAATCACAAATGCAATTCAAAAATTCTTTGTCAATAATACACGCTTAGGGATTCCTGTTTTATTTCACGAGGAAGCTTTACACGGATTACCAGCTAAAGATGCAACAAGTTTTCCTCAGTCGATTGCGCTTGCCTCTACTTGGGATGATGAATTGATAAAGCGCATTTTTACTGCTGTCGCTGCTGAAGTTCGCTCGCGTGGTGCCCAGCACGTCTTGGCCCCTGTTATAGATATTGCTCGTGATCCTAGATGGGGACGATTTGAAGAAACCTATGGCGAAGACCCTTATTTAGTCTCTAGAATTGGCGTTGCAGCAGTAAAGGGTTTTCAAGGAGAAAATACTACACATGGAATTGATAAAAGCCACGTAATGGCTACTTTGAAACATTTAACCGGGCACGGACAGCCTGAAGCTGGAAACAACACCTCACCTGCAAACTTGGGAGAGAGAGAAATAAGAGAAGCTTTTTTACCTCCATTTTATGCGGCTATTAAAGAAGCAAATGCACAGTCCGTTATGGCTTCATACAACGAAATTGACGGTGTCCCTTCGCACGCTAGCACTTTTTTGCTGAAGAAAATTTTGAAAGAAGAATGGGGTTTTAAAGGGGTAGTGGTATCTGATTATGGTGCTATTTCGGAACTTCAAAGTCGCCATCATTTGACAGAAACTCAAGCCGAAGCTGGAATATTGGCATTCAAAACGGGGGTTGATATTGAAACTCCAGATATTACAACATACCAATATTTGAAACCCGCTGTTGAATCAGGAAAGTTATCAGTAGGAGTTCTTGATGAAGCCGTATCTAGAATTTTGAAAGCAAAATTTTTAATGGGTCTATTCGAAAATCCTTATGTCGATGTTGCCAATGCTGAAGTGGTTTCCAACTTGGAATATAGCAAAAAATTAGCAAAAGAAGCTGCCGATAAAGCCATTGTTCTATTACAAAACAACGATGATTTTTTGCCCTTGGATTTAATCAAAATAAAATCAATTGCCGTCATTGGACCTAATGCAGATCGTGAACAATTAGGTGGGTATAGTGACTCCCCGAAATATGTAGTTACATTATTGGACGGAATAAAAAACAAGTTTGGCGATAAGGTTAAGATTTCTTATTCTGAAGGTTGCCGATTGATTGAGGAAAATCAATGGAACCGTTGGTATAAAGATAAAATTACGCCTACAACGACCGAAGACAATATCGCAAGAATTGAAGAAGCGGTTAAAATTGCCGAAAAAGTGGATGTTATTATTTTAGCACTTGGTTCAGATGAAGCATTAAATAGAGAAGGATGGGCGGAAAACCACTTGGGAGACCGATCGAGTATTGAACTTTTTGGTCAGCAAAATGAATTACTAAATAGAATGTCAAAATTAGGAAAACCAATCGTAGTTACTTTATTCAATGGAGCCCCATTGGCAATTCAAAACGTACAAGAAAAAGCAAAGTCCATTTTAGAATGTTGGTATTTAGGCCAAGAAGGAGGAAATGCAGTTGCTGATGTATTGCTAGGCAATGTGAATCCAAGTGGTAAATTACCGGCAACTTTCCCGCGCAACACGGGTCAAATTCCAGCTTATTATAATTATAAACCTACAGCTAGAAGAGGCTATCATTTTGAAGATAACACACCACTTTATAATTTTGGTTTTGGTTTGAGCTATACTAGTTTTACGGTTTCTAAACCCGTTTTAAGCAAAAACAGTATCAAAATTGGAGAAAGTTCTTCAATAAATGTAACTATTACAAATTCCGGAAAAAAAGATGGTGATGAAATCGTTCAGATGTATATTCACGACCTAGTAAGTTCCGTTACACAGCCTGTAAAAGAATTGAAAGGTTTTAAAAGAGTTTCCTTGAAATCTGGAGAAAGCAAAACTATTTCAATTGACATTACTCCTGATAAACTTTCGGTATGGGATTTAGAAATGAAGAATAGAATTGAAGCAGGTGATTTTGAAATAATGATAGGCAATTCTTCTGCCGACAAAGATTTACAAAAAGTCATCCTGAAAGTTGAATAGCCATTATAAAATTCAAAAAAACATCTAATACCGTGTTTTGGTATAGAAAAAAAGGTGCTGAATTACAATTCGTTACGAAATATTTGACCAATGATAGAAAAAATCAACCTCAACAACATTTTATTTCTCGATATTGAAACTGTTCCTGAAGTGTCCGATTTCAATACCTTAGACGACGAAATGAAAACACTTTGGGAACACAAAACCCAGTACCAGCGAAAGGACGACTTTACTCCTGAAGATTTTTATGAACGTGCCGGAATTTGGGCCGAGTTTGGGAAAATTGTCTGCATTTCAGTTGGGTATTTTACCATAAAAGGCGACATTCGGAATTTTAGAGTGACTTCTTTTTTTGGAGACGAAAAGAAAATGCTGCGTGATTTCAACAATCTTTTAGACAATCATTTCAACCAGCCGCAACACGTTTTGTGCGGTCATAATGCTAAGGAATTCGACATTCCATTTCTTGCTCGAAGAATGATCATTAATAATATTGCCATTCCGAACAAACTCAATTTATTTGGAAAAAAACCTTGGGAAATTCCGCATTTAGACACTTTGGAATTGTGGAAATTTGGTGATTACAAGCATTTTACTTCCTTAAAATTAATGTGCAAAGTGCTGGGAATCCCTTCTCCAAAAGGAGATATCGACGGCAGTAAAGTGGGTCACGTTTTTTATGTGGACAAAGACATTGATAGAATTGTAACCTATTGCGAAAAGGATACTATTGCGGTAGCTCAGATTTTCTTGCGATTACGACGAGAGGATTTATTAATTGAAGAAGAGATTATTCACGTTTAAACAATTTCAATAACAATAATCAATGGCAATTTCAATTAAAAAAATGACATTAATTAACTTTTGAAAGTAAAGAAGCAATTTTTCATATTTGAAAATTCTTTATTGTCATTGTCATTGACATTGCAATTGACATTGATTTATTACATTTACAAAAAAAAAAGATTATGGTATTAAGTAGATTTTGGCTGGTAATTTTTATTTCATCGATTGCATTTGTAATCTTCAGTTTGTTTTCTGGGAACAGCTACACGATTGACAACGTTTTGAACGGCAAAAAAGACGACCCAATTCTGATTTCAGAAAAATATATTGAGCAGCTTCCTGTTTTTATAAAAGACAGCATCAAGAAGGCACCTGATCAGACAATGATTATCAACCGCGACAGCTTAAATGCGGATACTACTTATGTGTATAAAAACAAAGTAGTTAAAATTTTTAGTGGTGTTCAAAAATCGGATGGACTATTACCAACTTGTAAAGCTACTTTATTGGATTTGATTCTGCCACTTATGGCGTATTTAGCCTTTTTCTGTGGTTTGATGGAGCTGTTAATCATTTCTGGCGCGTCCGAAAAACTAGCAAAAGCATTGAGTCCGGTTTTTATTAAAGTGTTTCCAAGTATCCCAAAAAATCACCCTTCGATTTCCTATATGACTTTGAACTTTTCGGCGAATTTCCTAGGATTGGATTCGGCTGCTACCCCTTTTGGGTTAAAGGCCATGGAGAGTTTACAGGAAATAAACCCTGATAAAGATAAGGCAAGCGATGCGCAAATTATGTTTATGTGCTTGCACGCTTCTGGACTTACTTTAATAGCGACTTCCATTATTGGATATCGTGCTGCAGCAGGCGCTAGCAATCCTGCCGATGTAATGTTACCTTGTATCATCACTTCTTTTATTGGCACAATTGCTGCTTTTTTAATTGTTGGAGTAAAACAAAAAATCAATTTCAAGAGCGCTTCTTTGGTAGTTGGATTAATGGTTTTAATTGCGGCTATCATAGGTTTGTTGATGTATGTAAATCACTTAGATTTAATTGGCAAAAACTATTTCACCTCGAATCTTTCGGCCTTAATATTAGTAAGTATTATCATTTTTACTTTGATTTTTGCCTTTATTAAAGAAAAGAAATTCACAGAAGCCAACACGACTGTTTATGAAGCGTTTGTCGTTGGAGCTAATAATGGTGTTAAAACCGGAGTGACCATTTTTCCTTATGTTTTGGGAATGTTAGTGGCTATTTCGTTGTTCAGAAACAGTGGTTTATTTGAAATTATTAGCAATTGGATTGCTTTTGCTTTTTCGAATATGGGAGTAAGCAAACAAATCACCGATGCCTTGCCTGTAGCCTTGCTACGGCCATTTAGTTCTGCTGGATCTCGAGGATTTTTGATCGATTCGATGAATACTTTTGGTGCCGATTCGATGACAGGTAGATTGAGCAGTATTTTTCAATGCAGCGCCGAGAGTACGTTTTATGTGATTGCGGTTTACTTTGGTTCTGTAAATATCAAAAACACTCGATATGCTTTGGGAACGATGCTTCTGGTTGATGTGATTTGCGTGATTACGGCAATTTTTGTGGCGAGTTGGTTTTTTTAGAATAAAAAAACTATGAGTCGTTTATTCCGTAAGTTGATTTTTTTGTGGGTAGGCAATACTTGTATGTGGTTTTATTATGGAGGCAACAAGAAGATGGAGGATGTTGCTAAAGAAGATAATGAGATTTTAGGATTAATAGTGACTATAATTTTAGGCTTTCTAATTTATTTTTCATTTAAATAATTTATAACAATTCTAAAGTATAAGTTGACATAAATCACAAAGATTTCCTTCTACAATTCTTATATTTGACGTTCTAAAAAAACTCATGTTATGGACTTTATATACCAGGATCCTTATCCAATTTTAAAAGACGAAACCAAATACCGTAAAATCACTTCTGATTTTGTAAAAACAGAAAAATTAGGCGAAAGAGAAATCTTGACCGTTGATCCAAAAGGCTTGGAGTTGTTAGCCCAAGAAGCGTTGAAAGATGTTTCGTTTATGTTGCGAACTGCACATCTAGCAAAACTAAGAGCTATCCTTGACGATCCAGAAGCAACCGATAACGACCGTTTTGTGGCCTACAATTTATTGCAAAATGCAGTTGTAGCCATCGATGGCGAATTACCTTCTTGCCAAGACACAGGAACAGCCATTGTAATGGCCAAAAAAGGCGAAAATGTATATACAGGAGTCGATGATGCCGAATGGCTATCCAAAGGGATTTTTAATACCTATCAAGAAAGAAATCTTCGTTATTCTCAGATTGTGCCTATTAGTATGTTCGAAGAAAAAAATTCCGGTTCGAATCTTCCTGCTCAAATTGATATTTATGCCAAAAAAGGAGCTTCTTACGAGTTCTTGTTTTTGGCAAAAGGTGGAGGTTCTGCTAATAAAACCTATCTATACCAACAAACGAAATCTTTATTGAATGAGAAATCATTGGATGCTTTTATTCGTGCCAAAATTATGGATTTAGGAACTTCAGCTTGTCCACCATATCACTTGGCTTTGGTGATTGGAGGAACTTCTGCTGAAGCGAATTTGGCTGCCGTTAAAAAAGCCTCAGCAGGATATTTCGATCATCTTCCTACTTCAGGAAATATGTCGGGTCAGGCTTTCCGTGATTTAGAATGGGAAAAAAGAGTACAATTGATTTGCCAACAAAGCGCCATTGGAGCTCAATTTGGTGGTAAATATTTTACTCACGATGTGCGCGTAATTCGTTTGCCACGCCACGCCGCTTCTTGTCCAGTTGGATTGGGAGTTTCATGTTCAGCTGATAGAAATATCAAAGGGAAAATTACCAAAGACGGTGTTTTTGTAGAACAATTGGAAGTGAATCCAAAACAATTTTTACCTGAAACTCCACCTCATTTGGAAGAAGCTGTTGAAATTGATTTGAACCAACCCATGGTTGATATTCTTAAGAAATTGTCTCAATATCCAATCAAAACCCGTTTGAAACTCAACGGAACGTTGATTGTAGCCCGTGATATTGCTCACGCCAAAATCAAAGAATTATTGGATGCGGGTAAACCAATGCCTGAATACTTTAAAAATCACCCAATTTATTACGCAGGTCCTGCAAAAACACCGGAAGGAATGCCTTCGGGAAGTTTTGGTCCAACAACAGCGGGTAGAATGGACGTTTATGTTGAAGAATTCCAAAAAAATGGTGGAAGTATGGTGATGCTTGCCAAAGGAAATAGAACCAAAGAAGTGAAAGAAGCTTGCTTAAAATATGGCGGATTTTATTTGGGTTCAATCGGTGGGCCAGCTGCAATCTTAGCGAAAGATAATATCCTTTCGGTTGAGGTAGTTGATTTTGAAGAATTAGGAATGGAAGCCGTTCGAAAAATTACCATTAAAGATTTCCCAGCTTTTATTATTACCGATGATAAAGGAAATGATTTCTTTGAGAATTTGTAGCGTTTAACCACAAAGAAAAACACAAAGTTCACAAGGTTTTTTAACCGCAGGTTCACAGATTTAAAGCGATTTTAAAATCTGAGAATCTATGGCTATTTTTTTTAGATTTTAATCAATTATCATTTCTGGAATTTCGCCTTCGATAATTAAAGTGGCTTCGGTGGATGCGATGATGTGTTCAACAGGAACGCCTGGTGCGCGTTCTAAGAGTTTAAAACCTTTTGGTGTTACTTCCATTACGGCTAATTCGGTTACGACTTTTTTTACGCAACCAACGCCAGTTAAGGGCAAAGTACATTTTTTAAGAATTTTGCTTTCTCCTGCTTTGTTGACGTGCATCATAGCCACGATAATATTCTCTGCCGAAGCTACTAAATCCATTGCACCACCCATTCCTTTTACCATTTTACCTGGGATTTTCCAGTTGGCAATATCGCCGTTTTCGGCAACTTCCATCGCACCCAGAATGGTCAAATCGACGTGTTGACCACGAATCATTCCGAAACTCATTGCCGAGTCAAAGAAAGAAGCGCCTTTCAACGTCGTAATGGTTTGTTTTCCAGCGTTGATTAAATCAGCGTCTTCTTCGCCTTCAAAAGGGAAAGGTCCCATTCCGAGAACGCCATTTTCGCTTTGAAATTCGACGTCAATTCCTTTTGGGATATAATTGGCTACCAAAGTTGGAATACCAATACCGAGGTTTACAAAGTATTTGTCTTTGACTTCTTGGGCGATGCGTTTGGCGATGTCTTCTTTTGTTAGCATAATTTTGTTTTTTGAAACATATAAGTCATATAAGGTGGTAAATTTTTATGCAAATCCATTTATATTCAAATTAAAAATTTCGTTTATAGTGAGGTTAAATTTTACATTCCAGTAGTAACTTCCTCCATCAAGAACCATAATTTCACTTGTCAACCATCGTTCAGTATTGTTTTCGTTCTTAGACCAGAAACAGTTAATGAACAAAATTCGGTCGCCATTTTTATCAATATAGCCGAAATATTGTCGCTTATATTTATTCAATTTTATATGAATAATTGGAGTCGAGAATTGATTTACTAACTCTTTGTTTGAAGTTTTTAAATTGTTACTTAATGCTATTTCTGCTTTGTCAATTTCTTGTCTTGTGGGAGTGAAACGTTGATCAGAAATAAATTCAAAATAGTTTTCAGGAAAGATTGCTACATCGAACTTTTTTGTTTTATAATGGTCCGCTTCTTTAAAGGGAATGTTTGTCTGTCCGTAACTGTTGAAAATTTTCAGCAGCACTAAAGTCAAAATTATTACTGTTCTTGTCATTGTCTCGAACTTAAAAAAGGTGTTAAAACTATTTCCTTCTCAAACTGATCACTAAAAACTGACCACTGAACACTATCTTTTTCTCACCGTTCTCTTCTCAATCCTTTTCTCATATTTCTCGCCTTGAAAAATGCGTTGCACAAATATTCCGGGAATATGAATTTGGTTGGGATCGAGGGTTCCGGCTTCTACTAATTCCTCGACTTCAGCGATGGTAATTTTTCCAGCGCCAGCCATACAAGGATTGAAATTTCGGGCGGTTCCTTTGAAAATTAAGTTTCCTGCTGTGTCGCCTTTCCAGGCTTTTACAATAGCAAAATCGGCTTTGAAAGCGAGTTCCAGTACATGCATTTTTCCGTTGAATTCTCGGGTTTCTTTGCTAATGGCGACTTCTGTTCCGAAACCTGCGGGTGTGAAAAAAGCAGGAATTCCAGTTTGGGCTGCACGACAACGTTCGGCTAGTGTTCCTTGAGGGATAAGTTCAACTTCGAGTTCTCCGGAAAGCATTTGGCGTTCGAATTCGGCATTTTCTCCCACGTAGGAAGAAATCATTTTTTTGATTTGGTGTTTTTGCAAAAGTAATCCAAGACCAAAATCATCGACTCCGGCATTGTTGGAAATACAGGTGAGATTGTTTGTTTCTTTTTTGACGAGTTCGGCAATGGAATTCTCTGGAATGCCACATAATCCGAAACCTCCCAGCATTAGGGTCATTC
>NZ_JBIKRX010000143.1:0-3893 GCF_044348915.1 Flavobacterium sp.
TTTTTGTTCTTGATATCATCCTTTATTTGCACTTCGGTGACTTTACCATATTTTTCAGCAACCTTTTTGATGTCTGCCGATTTGCCAATTAAAACAAATTGCAATTTGTCTTTTGGAAAATATTTGGCAATAATTTGGTTGGCTTTTGCCAAATCAAGACTATCCACATTTTTTTCGAAATTATCGATAAACGATTTGTCAAAATTATACCAATACATTTGTGACAACAAACTTGCCAATTGCTGATTTGTTTCATATCCTGGAGGAAACTGCCCTTTTACGTAGTTTTTGGCGGAGTTCAGGGATTTTTGATCAATTCCGTTGCTATGCAATTTTTTCATAACTTCCAAGGTCTTATCAATTGCAGCTTCAGTTGTTTTTGAAGCTGTAAAAGTGCTTATATAAAAAGAGCCTCCATTTTTTAAGGTTCTGAATCTGCTTCCTGCGCCATAAGTCAAACCTGAATTTACTCTAAGCTCATCATTTAGCATCGAGGTAAACCGTCCTCCGAAAAGCGTATTAACCACTTCGATAGCCACAAAATCAGGATTGTTTCGACTAATTCCTAACGAGCCAATAAAGAAGGTAGTTTCTTTTGCATCTTCTTTATTTACTAACAATACCCTATTTTCTGTAGGATTGGCAATGGGTTTTGATGCCAGATTTTCTTTTTCAACTGAAGACTTTTCCCAACCTGAAAACAATTTGGTTAATGTAACTTTCATTTCTTTGGTGACAAAATCACCTACGATACAAATGGCAGCACCATTTGGCTTATAATTAGAATTGTAAAACTCTTTAACATCTTGTACACTCAACTTTTTTACGGTCGTAATGCTTCCGTTAATTACATTGCCATACACATGGCTCCCGAACAAAAGAGTGTCAAAATAAGGACTAATCACAGATCTCGGACTTTCTTGTTGTTGTTCTAGTGACACTAATAAACGACTTTTTTCTTTCTCAAACTCAGCAGCATCAAAACTAGGATTGAGCATTATTTCCTTAATAATTTCCAATACTTTAACCTTGTCTTTAGAAGCAAAATTTGAGGTAATTCCTGAAAATTCTTTTGTAGCATAGGTATCAACATTGGCACCAATAAAATCAAGTTCTTCGTCTAATTTAGTTTTTGGAAAATTTTTGGCCCCATGTTTCAATGCCGTTGCGGTCAATGAAGCTAAGCCAGCTTTATCATAATCATAAATTGCTCCAGCCGAAAGTATAACCGATACACTTATTGTAGGTACATCGCGTTGTTCCATCAGAGAAATAGTGAGACCGTTTGGCAAAGTAAAAGTCGTGTAATCCGGCAATTTATAGCCTTGGGCTGATCCGTTTATACTAACAACCAACAGGCAGAATATCATGATTTTTTGTTTTATTCCTTCCATAATTTTATTCTTCAGAGTTCGTTTTTAATATTCCTACAGTTCTATTACTTTTTGTAAAATACTTATTGGCTACTTTTTGAACATCAGCCACAGTGATTTTGTTGTATTTATCGGGTGCGTCGAACATTTTTCGATAGTCTCCAAAAAACACTTCGTAAGTACCAATATTGTTTGACTTTCCGTTAATGGTTTCGACTTGGCTATAAAACTCCATTAATTTCTGGTTTTTAATTTTTTGAAGTTCCTTTTCGCTAATCCCCTCTTTTTTTATTTTTTCAATTTCTGTGTAAATCGCTTGCTCTAAATCTACATCTTTCACATCTTTATTTGCAACAGCATATACATTGAAAAGATTGGGATCAAAAGTGTCTCCAAAATTTGAAAACACCTCTGTAGCCAATTGTTTTTGGTCAACAAGAGCTGCATATAATCTCGATGAATTTCCGCTTGAAAGCACAGAACTCAAAATATTCAAGGCATAATAATCTTCATTTTTTGATTCAGGAGTTTTATAACCAATCATCATATAAGGAGTAGCTACCTCTTTTTGCACAGTAATTCTTCTTTCTCCTGTTTGAGCTGGTTCTACAATATGAACCTTAGGTGGTTCAGGTTGAGCAGGAATTGGTTCCAAATACTTCTTTGCTAATTCCTTTACTTTTTCCAATTTAAGCGCACCTGAAACAACAACAACGCAATTGTTTGGCGCATAATACGTTTTGAAATACCGTTCTAAATCTAGCTGAGTCCAGTTTTTCATATCGTCTTCATAACCTATTACTGGCCAATGATATGGATGTTCCTGAAAAGCCGTTGCTTGCATATTCTCAGACAAAAGTCGCCATGGTGAGTTCTCGAGCCCTGTCTGACGTTCGCTCAACACCACTCCTCTTTCGCTTTCAACCATTTTAGGATCGATGCTAAGGCTTGCAATTCGGTCAGCCTCAAGGTCGAACATAGTTTCTGCAGCTGCGGCTGGGAACCAATCAGTATACACCGTAACGTTTTCGGTAGTATAAGCATTATTAGATCCTCCGTTGAACTCCATAGTTCTGTCAAATTCTTTAGGACCGTATTTCTTAGCTCCGTTGAACATCATATGTTCAAAAAAATGAGAAAGACCGGTGATTCCCTGATGTTCATTTCGACTTCCTACTTTGTAAAAAAAGTACATATTGGCGTTGGGTATGGAAAAATCCTCGACAACCAGGAACTTCATTCCGTTGTTGAGCGTAAACGTTTTTACGTCATCGGCTTTCATTTGTGCTTGCCCTGTAAAAGTCAGCAAAAGTCCCAAATGGAAAATTATTTTTTTCATAAATTATAAATTAATTGAGGATAAAACTAATGAAATTTTTGGAAGATTAATTATTTCGATAACATTCTTCTCGCTTTTTCCAAATCTTCCCGTGTGTCTATGCCAATGCTTCGTTCGGCAGTTTCAATCATTTTGATGCGTTTTCCAAATTCCAAATAGCGTAATTGTTCCAGTTTTTCGGAGGCTTCTAAAGATTGCATTGACCAACTGTAAAAATCCATCAAGGCTTGTTTTCTGAAAGCATAAATCCCGATGTGCTGCATATAGTGAACACCCGCGTTTTTCTCTCTTGGATACGGAATCACAGAACGCGAAAAGTACAAAGCAAAGCCGTTTTGGTCCGTCACTACTTTTACATTATTCGGATTGTTGATTTCGTCTTCCTCAGTGATTTCAAACATTAGGGAAGCCAAATCTACTTTCTCTTCGGTATCGTTTTTATAGACTTCAATAAGTTTTTCTAAAGCTGCTGTGTTGATAAACGGCTCATCGCCTTGCACGTTGACCACAATATCTACGTCCATATTTTCAACAGCTTCGGCTATTCTATCGCTTCCTGATTCGTGTTCTTTGATGCTCATTATGGCTTTGCCACCATTGGAAGCTATTTCGTTATAAATCAAATCGGAATCGGTAACCACGAAAACATCATCAAAAAGATGGGATTGTTTAGCGGCTTCATAGGTTCGTAAAATCACGGTTTTACCTCCCAAATCCTCCATTAATTTGGCGGGAAATCGAGTTGAGGCGTAACGTGCGGGTATAACTGCTATTATTTTCATATTTTATATTTTTTGTACAAACATAAAGTTTTACGATAAAATGTTCTTAGTGTGTGCCTATTCTTTCGTTTAATAATTCAATCATATTTTTTCCACAATTAATTATTTGATCATCCGAATATGTAATTATTTTTTCTTTCTTAAAATTCTTTTTAATGATCATTTTAGGAGTAAAATAAAACTCTTTTTTCTCTGTAACATTTTTTGTCCTAGCTGTTTCTTCCTTATAATTATTATCTATAAAACTATAATTTTCCAAATTCTCAATTTTAATTATAGGTATAGGCGCTTAGAGCACCCTTGTTATCTATTGATTTTATTGATATTTATTCAAATTTCACCATCTTTTTCATTAACACATCGAAGATTGTCCCCATATTTGACCTTCTATTGTATCTA
>NZ_JBIKRX010000020.1:0-42572 GCF_044348915.1 Flavobacterium sp.
TCTGCATCTTCCTTAAATCGCTTGTTAAATGTTATTGAATTCACACCTATAAATTTCTCCCTTGTACTCATTTGACAAAGGTAATACTATTTTCGTTTTTGGGCGGCCTAAACGCCTATACCTATTAGTTTTTTCTATAATGGCAAGACATAACTGGTTGTTAAATAATTTAAGCTTTACTCCTCTTTGGTATGGATAAACAGTATAAAATGAATCGGTACTATATAAATTCATTTGCAACTCATTGGCACTACAACCACTTGTACTTATCTTTATTTCTAAACAATCTCCCGTTAGATTTACATCAACAATTGAGTAATTTGAAATACTAACATCGTTAAAAATGGTTTCAGCTACAATTTCTGCATTAGCACCGCAAGTTTCATTTGCAGCAGGATCATCATCTGAACAAGAAATAAATATCATTCCAATTATCCCAAATAGTGCGACAATTTTTTTAAAATTCTTCATAAAAATATATTTAGATTAGATTTCAAATTTTATAGTTATATCTCTATAATCACACCCAACTCATAATCTTATGAAAGTTAGTAATTATTTTCTAAATACTACTTATCAATCCTTTCCAAAGCATCTTTCAATTGTTCTTTTTCTTTTGGAAACCAACCTTGAATGATTAAAGCAATTCCAAAAATCATCAAAACAATACTGATTCCTTTTTTGATTTTGAGAATATTAGTGGGTGTTAACTTCGTTTTTAACTGCTTGGCTAATAGTATTTTGATACAATCGACCAATACATAAGATAAAATTACAGAAGTAAAAAAAGTAAGCATTCTGGAGTTTTGCATTTCTAATTTTGGTCCAACCGAAATAATTACAGCCAACCAAAATCCTAAAACTCCAATGTTGATAATGTTTAGGAAAAAGCCTTTTATAAATAAACCTAAGTAATCTTTTTTGATAATTTCATTATCTATTTTATGGGTGTTTACTCGTTTTTCTTTATGTAATCCTATGTACGAAATAACGCCATAAGCCAGCATCAAAATGCCTCCAAACATAAAAAGAGCAGAATTATCTTTAATACTTGTTATCAATCGATAACTTCCTACATAAGCAATAGTTATAAATAAAACATCACCTAAAACAACTCCTAAATCAAAAACTAATGCTGCTCTGAATCCTTTTATAATACTGGTTTCCAGTAATATAAAAAATACAGGACCTATCATAAAACTTAAAAATATTCCCCAAGGAATACCCGATAAAATATCGTTTATCATTAAAAAAACTTTAAAAAAATTGATGCTACAAAGTAATCAAAAAAAATCCCCGAAAGATATTTTCGGGGAATAAATTTATTTTTGGGTAATAATTCCACCTGCAAAGGTTTCTTGTTTTATTTCTTTTGGTTTACCATAAATAGTAATATTTCCGCCAGCTTTTACTTTTGCATCTACAAGAGTTGTTGCATTCACCTCGGCGCTTCCTCCTGCTGAAACACTGACTGTTGTTTGAGAAGTTTCTAAATTCTTTGCATTAAAAATTCCGCCTGAATTTATGGTGATTTTTTGTGTGACCGCTTTTCCTGATAAACTCATTATACCGCCAGAATATAATTTTACAGTAGTGTTTTCAGTATCAAGTTCAACATCAATATTTGCTCCTTCCTGAGAAGATAAGTCCATTGTTGTTTGTTTAAAAACGTGTTTGCTGCTCACAATACTTCCTTCATTTGCATCTATACTTTTTATATTTTTAAAGTATAAAGTGACTTTAGTATCAGCTCCTGATAAAATTTTAGTTAATGTCATTCTAAGTTTTAAAACTCCGTTTTTATTGACGGCTTCAAAACTACTTTCATTTTTACCTGTTACAACTACTTTATTTTCATCCGATTGAACTAAAGTTACATTCAACTGATCAAACACTTTTAACTCATCAAAATTTTCTAATTTGATAGTAGTTTGACCATAATTTAATTGTGAAATCATCACAAAAACTAATAAAATTACCTTTTTCATTGTTTTAAATTTTTAATTAATTTCTTTTTCATTCCTTCTTATAAAATTAAAATCCAATTGTTTTTTGACTAAATCGGCATTTTTAACTTTAACGAAAATCTCGTCACCTAATTGCAGCAGCGATTTTGTGGTGGCTCCAACCAAAGCATATTGTTTTTCGTCAAACGTATAATAATCGTCTTTTATTTCTCGAATTCGAACCATTCCTTCGCATTTATTTTCGATAATTTCAACAAAAATTCCCCATTCAGTAACTCCAGAAATAACTCCTAAAAATTCCTGATCGTTGTGATTTTGCATATATTTTACCTGCATATATTTGATAGAATCACGTTCTGCATTCGATGCTAAACTTTCCATTGTTGAAGAATGCAAACATTTTGCTTCGTATTTTTCTTCATCGACAGATTTTCCGCCATCGAGATAAAATTGCAATAATCGATGCACCATAACATCTGGATAACGACGAATTGGAGAGGTAAAATGACTGTAATAATCAAAAGCTAATCCATAATGTCCAATATTATCCGTTGAATATTTGGCTTTACTCATTGTTCTAATCGCCAGTGTATCAATAAGATTCTGTTCTTTTTTTCCAACAACATCGTTCAATAAAGCATTCAACGATTTCGAAATATCACCTTTGTTTCTGAAATCTATTTTGTAACCAAATTTTGCAATTACGGTTTGCATCGCAATCAATTTATCTTCATTGGGTTCGTCGTGAATACGATAAATAAAGGTTTTCTTTTGTTTTCCAATGTATTCCGCCACTTTTCTATTGGCCAAAAGCATAAATTCTTCAATCAAATGATTCGCATCTTTCGAAATTTTAAAATAAACGCCTTCTGGTTCGCCTTCTTCGTCTAAATTGAATTTAACTTCGACTTTATCAAAAGAAATAGCTCCATTATTCATTCTATTTCTACGAAGAATTTTCGCTAAATCTTGCATTTTTAGCGTTGCTGCGACAATTTCATCCGAAACTGTATAAGAACTTCCTGTAATAGAAATTTCAGCTGGAATAGTATTGTCTTTCGTCTCTATGATGTATTGCGCTTCTTCGTATGCAAATCGTTGATCCGAAAAAATCACCGTTCTTCCAAACCATTGATTGACAACTTGAGCAGTTTCGGTAATTTCGAAAATAGCCGAAAAGGTATATTTTTCTTCTTGAGGTCGCAAAGAACAAGCAAAATTAGACAACACTTCAGGCAACATTGGTACAACTCTATCTACTAAATAAACCGAAGTCGCTCGTTGATAAGCTTCATCATCCAGAATTGTTCCTTCCTGAAGATAATGAGAAACATCGGCAATATGAATTCCTATTTCGTAATGACCGTTTTCTAACTTTTTGAAAGACAAGGCATCATCAAAATCTTTAGCATCTTTTGGATCTATCGTAAAAGTCAAAGTGTCGCGCATATCACGACGATTTTTGATTTCTTCTTCAGTAATAGTAGTATCTATTTTTTGAGCATATACTTCTACATCTACAGGAAATTCTGCTGGTAATCCGTATTCAGCTAAGATGGCGTGAATTTCAGTATCGTGTTCTCCTGGTTTTCCAAGTACTTTTATCACGGAACCAAAAGGACTATCGGCTCTTTTTGGCCAATCTTCGATATGAACCAAAACCACATCTCCTTGTTCTGCTTCGCCTAATTTATCTTTTGGAATAAAAATATCGGTATACATTTTAGGATTGGCGGTCGAAACAAAAGCAAAATTCTTTTGAATATCAATTACACCCACAAAATCGGTTTTGGCTCTTTCGACCACTTCAATCACTTCACCTTCAGGTCTTCTGCCTTTTCTTCGATTATAAACATAAACTTTTACTTTGTCTTTATCTAAAGCTCTGTTCAAATTATTGGTTGGAATAAAAACATCTTCTTCTAATTCTGGACAAACAAAATAAGCGGTTTTTCGACCTGTCATATCAATCATACCTTCATAATAATCTTGGCTAATTGCTTTGATAAGGTATTTTCCAGGTTCAGATTCAATAATCTTTTTTTGTGAAGCAAGAATTTTTAAATCTCGGATAATTTCGTTTCTGCTTTTAGTATCATCTTTATCTAAAATGGCAGCTATTTGTTTGTAGTTAAAGCCTTTATTGGAATTTTGAGATAGTATTTTTATAATTTTATTAGAAAAATCTTTCTCTTTGTTTTCTGGTTTTCGCAGTTTTTTACTCATAATTCATTTCTTAAAAGTCTAAAATTACGAAGAACTATTAAGAATTAGAGTAATTACCATTAAGATTTATCTAAAATATAACTTTGTATCTTTATAAAAATTTTTAAAATGGACCATTTTCAAACCATTGCCATATTTAATTTTGCTCACGAAATTATCGTTTTGAAATCCATTTTACAAAATGAAGAAATTCCTTTTTTGTTTCAAAACGAAAATCTAATTGCGGTAGATCCATTCGCTAGTATTGCCTATGGCGGAATTCATCTTAAAATACATCCCAACGATTTCGAAAGGGTTCAAAAAATTCTAGATAATTTGAATAACAATCTTGAAATTGTTTGAAGTTGTCAACAGCTATTAAAAACAACAAAAAGAAAAAGAAATTTAAATTAATTTTTTAATGGTTATTATAGCGTGTTAATAGTTGCAATAAGTTTATTTTTAAATATGTTTTTTATTAGATATATCTTTTTATAACGATTTATTAACATAGTTTTAAGAAGTTAAAAGGTTCATTTTAAACCAATTTTAAAAAGCTATTAACAACGGTTAATAATAAAAAAAGGATTGATTTTGTAAATAAGTTTGTATTGCAATTTTGTTAACAATAACGATTTTTCTATCAATAACTTTTCTAAAAATTCACCAAACTAAATTTGGTTATTTCATTCCTGTTTTGGATTACGTTTTTATTCGATACAAACAAGAAATAGTTCTAATTTTCTATCCAAAGTTATAAACATTTTATGTTAATTTAACGTTAACTGATTATCAAGTATTTACAAAACGCTATTAACACAAGGAAAAAATTAACATTTAAATTACATTGAGAATAATTTTTCGAACTATTTTTTAAAGATATCATTTATTTTAAAATCTATACTATTCATACTATGATAGTTATAGATTTAATAGTTTAAATTTAAAAAGAAGTAATTGTTTCAGTAAATTTGCACAACTCAATTTAATTAAGAATACTATGAAAATCTCCATCGGAAATGATCACGCAGGACCAGAATATAAAAAAGCTATCGTTCAGTACTTAGAATCAAAAGGACACGAAGTAACAAATTACGGAACTGATACCGATGCTTCTGTAGATTATCCAGATTTTGGTCATCCAGTAGCTACCGATGTATCAGAAGGAAAAGCCGATTATGGAATTGTAATTTGTGGTTCTGGTAATGGAATTGCCATGACGGTTAATAAACATCCAAAAGTGAGAGCCGGATTGTGTTGGATAAAAGAAATTGCCTATTTGACTCGTTTGCATAATAATGCCAATGTTCTCAGTATTCCCGCTCGTTATACTTCTATTCAACAAGCGATAGAAATTGTGGAGACTTTTTTAACCACCGAATTCGAAGGAGGAAGACATCAAACTAGAGTCGATAAAATAAGTTGCTAAAATATTTTGGGAAATCATCATAACCACGATCACAGTCATCACCATTCGGTAGAAGGTAAAAACCTTTTATTTTCTATTGTTTTAAATCTTGTAATAACGGTTTCTCAAGTTATCGGCGGACTCATTTCAGGGAGTTTAGCCTTAATTTCGGACGCATTACATAATTTTTCAGATGTACTTTCCTTGGTTTTTAGTTATGTTGCCCATAAATTATCCAAGAAAAAAGCCTCTGTAAATCAAACTTTTGGCTATAAAAGAGCCGAACTTATTGCCGCTTTTGTCAATGCGATGACTTTAATTATAGTGGCTTTGTTTTTAGTTTACGGAGCAATTGAACGGTTTTTCAATCCACAACATATTGCTTCTGAATTGGTAATTTGGCTTTCTATTTTAGGAATTGTTGTCAATGGTTTATCGGCTTTTATGTTAAAAAAAGATGCCGATAAAAACCTGAATATGAAATCGGCTTATTTGCATTTGTTTACCGATATGTTGGCTTCGGTTGCGGTTTTGGTTGGTGGTTTGTTGATGAAATATTACCAATGGTTTTGGGTTGATAGTGTATTGACATTAGCAATTGCACTTTATTTGATTGTCGTTGGTTTTGATTTACTCAAAACATCTACCAGAATGCTAATGCTTTTTACTCCTGTTCATATTGATATTACTAAAATTATTAGTGAAGTTCATAAAATAGAAGGCGTTGAAAAATTACATCATATTCACGTTTGGCATCTCAACGATGAGGAGTTGCATCTCGAAGCCCATCTCGATTGTCAGGAAGACACAAAAATATCTGAATTCAATACAATTTTACAGCAAATAGAGCAGGTTTTATACGATAAATTCCAAATTAACCATATCAATATTCAACCCGAATACAGAAGAGAAGAAGAATCTAAGGATTTTATTGTTCAGGATTAATAGTAAAGTAATTAAAATTTGAATCAATGTAATTCCAAAAAATTTCAATAAATAGCACGTTTTTGAAGTTTTATGCCTAAAAAAAAGCATTGCTAAACCAGAACCAATTGTACCTCCAAAGAAAACAAAACTTAACAAAGTCAGTTCCGAAACTCTTTGTTTTTGAGTATTTGCCAAATGTTTATCATACCCCATTAGTATAAATGCAATTCCATTCAAAATCAAAAAATAATAGAATAAAATATCCATTTAGCCAAAATTAAGTTTCAAAGATATTATTTTAGCTGTCCGAAAAAAATCAAATAATGACCAATATACAATTCATAGCTAAGTCTGTTCAAACAGCTCCCATAAACATTCAAAACACCGTTCAATTACTAGAAGAAGATTGCACGATTCCTTTTATTTCACGTTACCGAAAAGACAAAACAGGGAATTTGGATGAAGTTCAAATCGAGCAAATCGCCAAACTCCAAAAAGATTACGAAGTCATTGTTAAGAGAAAAGAAGCGATTTTAAAGTCGATAGAAGAGCAAAACGCATTAACACCCGAATTAGATAAAAAAATCCAACAAAGCTTCGATTTACAGGAATTGGAGGATTTTTATCTACCATTCAAGAAAAAGAAAAAAACCAAAGCCGATGTTGCTCGCGAAAACGGATTAGAACCATTAGCCAAAATCATTATGGCGCAAAATAATGATGATGTTGACTTCATTTCTACCAAATATATAAATGAAAACGTCATTAATGAAGATGCGGCTTTACAAGGAGCTCGAGAAATTATCGCCGAATGGATTAACGAAAACATTTATGTTCGCAAGCAATTGCGAAGACTTTTTCAACGAAAAGCAACCATAACAACTAAGGTTGTAAAAACCAAAAAAGACGACCAAGACGCTCAAAAATTCAAGCAATATTTCGATTGGTCAGAACCATTGGCAAAAGCACCTTCTCATAGATTATTGGCGATGTTGCGTGCCGAAAATGAAGGCTTTATCAAGTTTAAAGTAGAAGTTGATATTGACGAAGCTTATGATATTATTGACGAATTGGTTTTAAAAGGGCAAAGCCCAAGTACGCCGCACATACAATTAGCCATTGAAGACAGCTATAAAAGATTGCTAAATCCTGCCATTTCAAATGAAACTTTACAAGATGCCAAAGCCAAAGCGGATGCCAATTCGATTCAGGTTTTTGCTAACAATTTAGGACAATTATTATTGGCGCCGCCTTTGGGCGAAAAACGAATTTTGGCGATTGATCCAGGATTTCGTTCGGGTTGTAAAGTGGTTTGTTTGGATGAAAGAGGTGATTTGTTGTACAACGAAAATATTTATCCTCACGCGCCACAAAATGAAACAGCAATGGCAATGAAAAAAGTCCGTTCGATGGTGAATGCCTATAACATTGATGCGATTTCCATCGGAAACGGAACGGCTTCTCGAGAAACCGAATTCTTCATTAAAAAAATAGCTTTTGACAAACCCGTTCAGGTTTTTATCGTTTCCGAAGCGGGTGCTTCGGTCTATTCGGCTTCGAAAATTGCGAGAGAGGAATTTCCAAATTATGACGTGACTGTTCGTGGTTCTGTTTCTATTGGAAGACGACTGTCAGATCCTTTGGCGGAATTGGTGAAAATTGACCCGAAAGCCATTGGCGTAGGCCAATACCAGCACGATGTAGATCAAACCAAACTCAAAGAAGAATTAGATAATACGGTAATTCGTTGCGTGAATTCCGTTGGAATAAACATCAACACAGCAAGCAAACATTTGTTGAGTTATGTAAGTGGAATAGGAGAGAAGCTGGCCGAAAATATCGTGCAATATCGCTCGGAAAACGGCCCTTTTGAAGATCGAAAACAGCTGAAAAAAGTGCCGAGATTGGGCGAAAAAGCCTATCAGCAAGGTGTTGCTTTTATCCGAATTAAAGAAGGGAAAAATCCGTTGGATAATTCAGCTGTTCATCCCGAAGCGTATGGCATTGTCGAAAAAATGGCAAAAGATTTAAAATTTTCCATAGTAGATTTAATTGGAAGCAAAGAGAAAATAGTGCTAATAAAACCAGAAAACTATGTTACTCCCGAAATTGGAATTTTAGGTATAAAAGACATCATCAAAGAGCTCGAAAAACCAGGACTAGATCCAAGAAAATCAGCAAAAGTATTCGAATTTGACCCAAATGTAAAAACGATTAATGATTTGAAAACCGGAATGATTTTACCCGGAATTGTCAACAATATTACCAATTTTGGTTGTTTTGTGGATATAGGTTTGAAAGAAAGCGGCTTAGTTCATATTTCACAACTCAAAGCCGGTTTTGTGAGCGATGTCAACGAAGTAGTTAAATTGCACCAGCACGTTGAAGTAAAAGTCGTTGAAGTGGACGAAGACAGAAAGAGAATTCAGTTGACTATGGTTTTGTAAAAATAACTACCTTTGTTTTTATGAAGAAAGAAATAACCATAAACGACTTTTCGAAACATCTTTTTTGGGATGTGGACAAATCTTCTTTTGATTTAGACATTTATAAAGTTCAAATGATTTCCAAGGTTTTAGAATATGGAAATTGGAATGATTGGACATTTTTAAAAGAATATTATGGTTTAGAAATTATAAAAGAAGTTTCGCTTAATTTAAGAAGTATAGATGCAGTGACGCTTTCTTATTTGTCTGCATTGTTTTCTATTGATGTAAAAGAATTTAGATGCTACAAACACAAACAGTTAGTCCAGAATTACTGGAACTCCTAGAAAAAATAATGAAATTGGATTCGTTCAACGATTATTTATTGGTTGGAGGAACATCTTTAGCACTCCAAATGGGGCACAGAAATTCAATAGATATTGATTTGTTTGGTAATTGTGAAATCAATGAAGAATTATTTACAAGGACTTTAAATGGATTTGGAACTTTTGAAGTTTTCAAAAAAAGTAAAAACATTCTTATCACTTCAATTAATGGTGTTAAAGTAGATTTTGTAAATTATAAATATCCGCTTTTAAGAGATTATATTGTTATTAATGGGATAAGAATGGCTTCTAAAGAAGATATTGCAGCAATGAAAATCAATGCAATTGCCGGTAGAGGAAGCAAAAAGGATTTTATAGACTTGTATTTTTTGCTGAATGAATTTAGTTTAACTGAAATAATTGATTTTTATCTACAAAAATATTTCGACGGTTCTAAATTTATGGCCATAAAAAGTTTGTCTTATTTTTCAGATGCAGATATAGACCAAACTCCAGATATATATTTAGATTTCAACTGGGAAACATGTAAACAAAAAATAATTTCCGAAGTTCTAAAATTACAATAGGTTTTATAAAAACAAAAAATCCAAACTCCAAACAAGCTAATTGTTTGGAGTTTGGATTTTTAAAATTGGAATTAAACCAAATTTAGTCTTTCTTTTCTTCCTCTTTTTTATTTGCCGGTTGGTCGTCTTTAGCAGCGTTTTTGAATTCTTTTATTCCACTTCCTAAACCTTTCATTAATTCAGGTATTTTTTTACCTCCAAAAAGTAATAAAACAACCGCCAAAATGATAAGAATTTCCGTTAAACCTATACTTCCCATAATTATAATAATTTATTGCCGTAGCAAATTTGTAATAAATCGTGCGGCAAAGGTATATAGAAATTCTTTACTCGAAATCATTTTGTGGCTATTATTTAATGTATCGCCTTAATAAACATCATAAATGAATTCAAAATTCTAGTTCAAACGATAATAATAGACCATCGAATTCAATTTATTAATTATTATATTTGTATCATAAACTGTTACTATGTCTGAAAAAAGGCTTAAAAGAGAAGAACTTCATAATAAAATATTCACAAAAAACCGATTGGTTATTTTGAATGAGGACACTTTTGAAGAACTTTTCTCATTCAAACTAAATCTGATGAATGTTTTTGTGGCAGCCTCTTTGGGTGCTATTTTGTTAATAACTTTCACCACTTTTATCATAGCTTTTACTCCTTTGCGCGAGTTTATCCCTGGATATTCTTCTTCTAAATTGAAGAAAGACGCCACTGAATTGGCTTTAAAATCAGATTCGTTAACTTTGGCTTTGCAGCGAAATGAAGCCTACATCAAATCCATTCAAAAAGTATTGACAGGCGACTTAGAATATGCCAAATTCAATAAAGATTCCATACTCGCAACAGCTAATGAAACTCAATCTCCAGCCGATTTATCTCCTTCAGAGGAAGAGCTTAAATTAAGAAAAGAAGTGGCTGAAGAAGAGAAAAAATCCCAAACCAACGCATCGAAAGCGAAAAAAAAATAAAACGCGTACAATGTCTTTAAAACCTTTTTTTGCTAAAATTTTTGCCCGCAATATCTATCGAAAAACCCAGCTTTGGGCAACAAATCCAATAGAAACTCAGCAACGAGTTTTCGAGGATTTAATTCATCAAGCGAAAAACACCCATTTTGGCGCAGACCATCATTTCGACCAAATTAAAACTTTCGAAGATTTTGCCAAAGCTGTTCCTGTTCGGGATTATGAAGGCTTGAAACCCTATGTTGATAAAGTGGTAAAGGGAGAGGAAAATGTGCTTTGGAAGGGAAAACCACTTTATTTTGCCAAAACATCAGGAACCACTTCGGGAGCTAAATATATTCCACTTACCAAGGAATCGATGCCTTTTCATATCGAAGCCGCTCGAAACGCAATTCTACATTATATTCACGAAACCGGTAAGGCCGATTTTGTCGATGGAAAAATGATTTTCTTGCAAGGTAGTCCAATTCTTGAAGAAAAAAACGGTGTAAAACTGGGCAGATTGTCCGGCATCGTGGCGCATTTTGTTCCAAAATATTTACAAAAAAACCGATTGCCTTCTTGGGAAACCAATTGCATTGAAGATTGGGAGACCAAGGTGAACGCCATTGTCGAGGAGACTTTCCATCAGAATATGACCGTGATCTCGGGAATTCCGTCTTGGGTGCAAATGTATTTCGAGAAATTGCATCAAAAAGGAGGTAGGCCGGTGGGTGAAATCTTCAAAAACTTCAATTTGTTCATTTATGGCGGTGTAAACTACGAACCTTATCGCGCCAAGTTCGAGAATCTGATCGGTCGAAAAGTGGATAGCATAGAGTTATTTCCCGCTTCGGAAGGGTTTTTTGCTTACCAAGACTCTCAAAAGGAAAAAGGAATGCTGTTGTTGCTGAATTCTGGAATTTTCTATGAATTCATCAAAAGTGACGAATTCTTCTCTGAAAATCCTAAACGACACACCATCAGCGAAGTTGAATTGGGAGTGAATTATGTCTTGATTATTTCTACCAATGCCGGACTTTGGGGCTACAACATTGGCGATACCGTTCAATTTACTTGTTTGAAGCCTTATC
The DNA here is from genome assembly GCF_044348915.1 of Flavobacterium sp. Classification (GTDB taxonomy): domain Bacteria; phylum Bacteroidota; class Bacteroidia; order Flavobacteriales; family Flavobacteriaceae; genus Flavobacterium. The sequence continues at coordinate 11,891 of NZ_JBIKRX010000020.1, forward strand.
GTGTAATTGTTTCGGGAAGAATCAAGCATTATATTTCGGCTTTTGGCGAGCACGTCATTGGCAAGGAAGTCGAAAGTGCTTTACAAGAAGCTATTATTGGCACAAACATTCGCATCAATGAATTTACGGTTGCGCCACAAATTACACCAAGCGAAGGTTTACCTTACCACGAATGGTTTATCGAATTTGATCCCGAAGCTTCAGGACAACCCGAAAATCTTGACGATTTTGCAGAAGCTTTAGACAGTGCGATGCGCAAGCAAAATATTTACTACGATGATTTGATTGTGGGCAAAGTGTTGCGAAAATTGGTAATTAGCAAAGTGACTAAAAACGGCTTTCAAGACTATATGAAATCCATTGGAAAACTGGGCGGACAAAATAAAATTCCAAGATTGAGTAACGATAGAAAAATTGTGGACTTGCTTCAAAGAGCTTAGAATAAATGATATAAGAAAGGAAAGTTCCTTGGGATAGATTGATAGTATTAGTAGTAAGCACAGAACAATCATACAAGTAAATTGTAAAGTAATTGGATAGAAAATGAAGGGGAATAACCATTATCTATGAATCATATCCAACTAATCTATTAAAACCATACATTTGCAGGTTACAAAAAGTAAACTAATAGCAGGAAGAAGATTGCTTCGTTCCTCGCAATGACAAAAAGATGAAAGAAATCAAAAACATATCTAGATCAAGAGCGCAAGAATCTTCTGCAGCTATTGAAAAAATGTATATCACGATGCGTCATTTGTTCAACCGTGGTTTTTACAAACCAATGGGAGTTTCTGGAGACACATTACGAGAAGCTTTATTGGCGTTACGACCAGAAATTTATGGAAATATTGCCGAAGAAAAGGTCGAATTGAACGGACTTTTATACGTAATAGAACGCCTGCCAATAGGAATTGAAGAATGCCGTTTTATCAATTTAACCTCGGATGAAGGGTATTCGAAATCTCATTTTCAGGCTATTGTTCCTCCGAAAAGGAAACGCAATTGTTATCGAATAGACGATGAACAAATGAATGTCGAAATCACGCGTGGACGGTCGGATATTTACGACATTTTGACGCATTTGACCTTTATTTTTATAGAATCGCACAAAATTAGAACTCGAGTTTTGTTAGATGATGACGGTGAAGTTTCGCGTGATTGGCAAAAATTGCAAGCAGCAGTTTCGCAAAAAAAGAAGCTTACTCAAATCGAAAAAGAGAAAGCGGTTTCACACGTAGCCAATATCCTTGGAAGAACATTTATAGAGGTTTTAGACATATACGATGCTTTTGGTTCAGAAGCTTCACCAGACCGATTTTTGCACGTAATTTATTGGCTTGGGAAACTAGCCATAGAAGAAGTTGTCGATGACAACAAAAGAACAATTACTTTCAGTCCAATTCTAAGAGAAAGATTGGGGCATCATATTCACGGCGAGATTTGGGCAACAAATATCAAAGAAGTGCTGAAAAAGAATAAACTTTTAGATAGACCCATACACGTAATTAGCGCCAATATGCACAGCGTGATGAATTCCATTTTTGCCACTACAGTTTTGAAAACTACGTTTAAGGACAAAAGCGATTTCTTTATTTATGAAGAATTGAGCAAATCGGGAGCTTATGAGGTGAGAGATAAAGTTACAGCATTTGCAAAATTACACGGAATGATATCTCTTCCGGATGATTCTGGGACGAATATTGATGTTCAAATTTTTGACACGGCCAAAATAGATTGGCAGAAATCATCGTTTCCGAGTGCAAATATTGGAGATAAACAACCTGTCCTTATTGTGATGGATTACGCTTTTGGAGAACAAGCCTACGAAACCATTGACGAATTATTGAAACCTTATAAAAAGGACACTTTATTGAATGTAGAATCGGTTTCGATTATGGGGAAAGCCGGAATTTTAGAAGGAGACAAAGGTGATATTATGATTCCAACCGCTCACATCAATGAAGGAACGGCCGATAATTACTTTTTTGATAATGAATTAACTGCCGAAATGTTCCAAAATAATGATATTCCAGTTTTCGAAGGACCAATGGTAACCGTATTGGGAACCTCACTGCAAAACAAGGATTTATTGAAGTTTTTCCACGAATCGACTTGGGGAGTTATTGGACTTGAAATGGAAGGTTCTTACTATCAAAAAGCCATTCAATCGGCATCAAAAATTAGGAAAAGTATTCCGCAAGATGTAAAAGTGAGATATGCATACTACGCTTCGGATAACCCTCTAGAAACAGGAAGCACATTGGCTTCAGGCGGTTTGGGAACGACAGGAGTAAAGCCAACTTATTTGATAACCATCAAAATATTGGAACAAATTTTTAACGTGAAATAGATTAACGAATAGACGAACTAGATTCGTTCCTCAAAATAAAGAAAATGAAAAGAATATTAATTACAGGCGCAGCGGGATTTTTAGGTTCACATCTTTGTGATCGTTTTATTAAGGAAGGTTATTTTGTAATTGGGATGGACAATCTCATTACAGGCGACCTAAAAAACATAGAGCATTTATTCAAACTTGAAAATTTCGAATTTTACCATCACGATATAACCAAATTTGTACACGTACCCGGCAACTTAGATTATATTCTTCACTTTGCGTCGCCTGCTAGTCCAATTGATTATTTGAAAATCCCGATTCAAACCTTGAAGGTGGGTTCTTTGGGAACACACAATCTTTTAGGATTGGCAAGGGTGAAAAAAGCAAGAATTCTTATTGCATCAACTTCTGAAGTGTATGGAGATCCATTGGTTCATCCGCAAACTGAAGAGTACTACGGCAATGTAAATACCATAGGACCAAGAGGTGTTTATGACGAGGCCAAACGCTTTCAAGAATCAATTACAATGGCCTATCATACTTTTCACGGAGTAGAAACTAGAATTGTTCGAATTTTTAACACCTATGGACCTAGAATGCGCCTCAATGATGGTCGTGTTATTCCTGCGTTTATTGGACAAGCACTTCGAGGCGAAGATTTAACGATTTTTGGAGACGGAATGCAAACCCGCTCTTTTTGCTACGTTGATGATCAAGTCGAAGGTATTTTTAGATTACTTCATTCTGATTATGTATATCCTGTAAATATTGGAAATCCTGACGAAATAACCATTAAAGACTTTGCTGATGAAATCATAAAACTAACGGGAACCAATCAAAAAGTGGTGTATCATCCGCTGCCGATAAATGACCCTCTACAACGCCAACCCGACACTACCAAAGCTAAAGAATTATTGGGTTGGGAAGCCAAAGTCAATAGGGCAGAAGGGATGAAAATTACCTACGACTATTTCAAATCACTTTCAACAGAAGAATTATTAAAAGAAGAACACAAAGATTTTTCTAAGTATATAAAATAGTGAATTTCAAAGAGAAAAAATATTCAGGCTATATTCGCCCATTCTCTTACTTGATGGATTTACTTATCATCAACGTATTGGCTTATTATATATTTCCGTTTCATGAAAACGAAATTATTTATGCTTTACTCATTAGTTGTGGATGGATTGCCACGGCTATTTATTTTGAATTTTATGAAGTTTATCGGTATACCAAGGTAATTTCAATCCTAAACCGTACACTTAAACAAGCTATTTTCTTTACCTTATTTTGTTTAGCAGTAGAGTTGTTTTACTCTGAATATTATGAAAAAAGGGTTGTATTATTTGTCTTTTCTGCCGTTTTTTTAATTCTTATACTCAAGCTTTTTATCTATTATTTCCTCAAAAAGTACCGGAGAGTATTTAATAGGAATTTCAGAAATGTAGTTCTATTAGGAAACCATAAAAGCATCAATCCTTTAAAAGCCTTTTTTACCGAAAACCTAGATTATGGTTACAAATTGATCAAAGTATTTACTCTAGAAGACCATAAAAAAGAAAGAGTTGACAAATGTCTTTCGTTTGTTCAACAGAATACTATTGATGAAATATACTGCTCTACCGCTGATTTGTCAGACAAACAAATTAAAGACATCATCAATTTTGCCGATAATAATTTAAAAACACTAAAATTTATTCCTGATGAAAAACAGATTCTTGCTGGAAATGTGAAGTTCGAGTATTATGATTACATCCCGGTTATTTCTTCAAGAAATATACTGCAGGACGAAACCATGAATAAAATCATAAAACGTGCTTTTGACCTTTTGTTTTCCTCAATCATTATCATTGGTGTTTTGTCTTGGCTAGTGCCAATTATGGCGATAATCATTAAGATTAATTCAAAAGGGCCTGTGTTTTTTATACAAAAAAGGAATGGTTTGAATTATAAAGAGTTTGAATGTTATAAATTCAGATCAATGGAGTTTAGCGACCAAATGGAATCCGATTTGGCATTGAAAAATGATATAGAAATTACCAAAGTGGGCAAATTTATTCGAAAAACTAGTATTGATGAGCTACCGCAGTTTTTCAACGTTTTATGGGGTGATATGTCGGTGGTAGGACCAAGACCACATCCAGTAAGCCATAATGATAAATATGCTTTAATGTCGGATAAATTTATGGCTCGACATTTTGTTAAGCCAGGAATCACGGGATTGGCTCAAACTAAAGGCTATCGCGGTGAAGTTGAAACAGATGCAGATATAATAAACCGAGTAAAATATGATATTTTCTATATGGAAAACTGGTCGATATTATTAGATATTGAAATCATAATCAAAACGATTTATAACACGGTGAAAGGGGATGATAAAGCCTATTAAAAAACACCTTTATTGATTAAATTTTTAATTTGAAAATCCAAGTTGAATTGTTTTTCTGAAACTTCAAAAACCTGCCTTTTCAATGTTTGAATTCTACTTTTTCCAATTCCTGAAATTTCTGTTAGTCTACTATTCAAGCTGCCAAAATTACCAACGTTCGCCACCCATCCCAAATTAAATTCTCTTACAATATTTTCGCCTTCGCCACCGCCAAAATAAAGAATAGGGTATCCTAAAGCCGTATATTCGAATATTTTTGAAGGAACAGAGCCATAAATTCTCGTTTTTAATGGCACAATTGCAATATCAAAAGATTGTAATTTTTCATGAAGTAACTGACGCTCGAGCATTCCATGAAAAATGATTTTTTTCTGCGGATTTTGTTGGATTAAATCTTCTATTTGTAACTTCTCGGCTCCATCGCCAAAAATGTGTAATTCAATATTTAGATTTTGCAATTCGATGTTTTGACATAGTTCATAAACTCCTTGAGCAACCCCTAATAATCCCGCGTAAAACAATTTTATAGGTTCATTTTCATTAGATTTAAAATCAATTTCTGCTAATTGGTGATCGGGGAAATTCCGATACAAATAGCATTCTTTTTTTGGAAAAATTGAATGAATGTGCGTAATAATTTCGTTAGATTGACCAAAGATAACTGTAGCTCTTGAATAAATAAATTGTTCGAAATACAAAGAAATATGATGTGAAAAACTGTCTTTTTTTAAAGCTTTTAATTCAATGGCAGCCAAAGGCCACAAATCAGAAACATTCAGGATTATTTTTTTTCGCATTAGCGAAAGCACTAAAACTGAGATAAAAGACAACAATAATGGAGGCGATTGAATGACAATTTTATTAGGTGTTTTTTTTGTTAATAAATAGAAAAACAATACAGAAGAAAACGACAAAACCGAGAGTGTTCTTTTCAAGATATTTTTACTCACACTCGGATAAATCCAAAGTCGTTTTACGGTTATATTTTGAAGTTTTTCCGTCACCGAAAACTTGCCTTTGTATTCTGGGAACAATTCGCCTTTTGGATAATTTCCCAAAGGACAAAGCACTGTAACTTTGTAATTATTTTGGTGCAATTTCAATGCCAATTGCTCAATTCTATTGGCTGCAGCACCTTTTTCCGGCGGATAATAATTTGATATGATGAGGATGTCGCCCATTATTTTTTCAGTAATATTTCAATTATTCTTTCTGATGCTTTTCCGTCCCAAAGTTCAGGAATTCCTCCTTTTTGTTTTCCATTTCTAAGGAAGTCTACAAACAGTTTTTCTAAATTTTCTATCGAAGTGCCTACCAAAGTATTGGTTCCAATGCTTTGTGTCTCGGGTCTTTCGGTGTTGTTTCTCATCGTAAAACACGGAATTCCTAGAACGGTAGTTTCTTCAGAAATACCCCCAGAATCCGTAATCACGGCAAAACTATTCTTGATGAGGTACATAAAGTTCAAATAACCTTGAGGCTCCACAAAAAGGATATTTTTAAATATCAAATTCGTTTCGCCTAAAATTGCTTTTGTTCTGGGATGAATAGGGAAAATTACTTTTTTGTTGCCAGCCAGTTTATCTATGCCTTGGAGCAATTGAATTAAGGATTGTTCTTCATCAACATTTGATGGGCGATGCAATGTAAGAATGATGTAATTCCCAGTTTTCAATTGAAATTCCTTCCAAAAAACAGGTTCTAAAATTCGATCTAAATTTTGGTATAAAGTATCAATCATCACGTTGCCCACGAAATGAATATTGGATGCATCAACGCCATATTTCAACAAATTTATTGAAGCTGTTATTGATGTTGTAAAGAAAAAATCGGTAATGCTGTCGGTTACGATTCGGTTGATTTCTTCGGGCATTGTCATATCGCCAGAACGAATTCCCGCTTCTACGTGAGCAACTTTGAGATTTTGTTTTTTGGCTACAATTGCGCAAGCCATTGTCGAATTAACATCGCCAACCACCAAAACCAAATCGGAAGGATTTTGTTGTATTTCTTTTTCAAAAGCTACCATAATGGCTCCTGTTTGTTCCGCTTGGGAACCGCTTTTTACCTCTAAATTGCTGTTGGGCTTAGGAATGTTTAATTCTTCAAAAAAAGTGTCGCTGAGCTTTTTGTCATAATGCTGACCTGTATGTACTAACCGAAAGGAAACTTCTGCTCCTTCGTTTTGCTTTTTTTCAATCGCTTTTATGATGGGAGCGATTTTGATAAAATTAGGTCTTGCGCCTGCGACTATGGTTATTTTCATTATAATTTCTAATTATAGTAACGAAACAAATTGTTTCAATTTGCCACTTGTACTTCTTTCGAGTTTTTCTTTTCTGATGAATGTAAAGACAAGTCCTTTTTCCAAATATAAAGTAATAGCTGCTTCAATTTTAAGGATTTGTGCTGCATTTAATGCTGTTGTGCTCACATATTCAATGTCAAAAGTATCGATTTTTGTTTGTTTGATGACAAATTCTTTTACATTCCCGTCGTCTTCAATGATGCTTTTTGTTACGTAGTAAAAAGTCAAGCCAGGTGATTTTTTTCCACTTGGTAAAATAGCAACATCATTCGTTCGACCAATCAATTGTTGAAAAATTGGTTTTTTCGCTGTGCTTTTCGGGTGTAAAATTCCAATATCACCTATGTCATAGCGAATAAAAGGATGCGCCTTGTTGAACAAGGAAGTAATGACTACGCGACCTTCTTTGCCATAAGGCAAAACGATGTTATTTTCGTCAATAATTTCTACAAAAAGCGTTTCAGAATTGACTTGCCATTCGTTTTCTGGGTTTTGAAAAGCAATCAAATCCAGTTCCGAAGCGCCGTATTCATTGACTACAAGAACGCCAAATTGTTTTTCCAACAATTTCTTATCTTTCTCAAAAAGCATTTCGGAAGTTACTACACAAACTTTCAAACTGGGGCAAAGGTTTGTTAAAACAATATTTTTTTGCTGTAAAAATTTGGCAAACAAAACAATAGAACTAGTATAGCCATTGATGTAATCGAATTTTTGAGTCGCGAATTCATTTAGGAAACCCTCTAAAACTTTATCCGATAAGTCGAAAACAGGAAACCTATAGCGCTTGCTCAAAAAATCCTTAAATCGTTCTTTTTTGTTGCCAATATAATCCAGCGGAATTCCGTAAAAACGAGCTTGATAAGACGAATTGAAATCAATTCCGTACCATCCAAAACGGTTAATGATAGTAGCCCAGGTCAAGGCGTGTGAAAATTTGTCTTTGGCGAAAATGAACGGATCTCCACTGGAACCAGAGGTTTTATTCACATATACATTTTTTGTAGAAAACCCCTTTGAAAGCCTTTCGATTAATGGTTTTTGAAAATCTTTTTTAGTCATTATGGGCAAATCATTCCAATGATTTGAATTGGTTTTACCTACAAGTTCTTGATAAGAGGGATTGTTTTTTAAATGGTAATCAACAATTTCTTGTTTTTTAATTTGAATATAATTTTCAAATTCTTCTTCGGGTATAGATTGGATTTTTTGCAATTCGGCTGAGGCTTCCTTCATCGGGAAACCATTTATTTGGAGAGAAAAATCGAAAAGTCGAAACATTAGGCTACTTTTTGGACATTGAATCGTTTGATTGATCCTAATTCTTGTTTTTTATTTTCTATTTCTTCTTCTATGTCAAAATCGTCTTGAAGCCCTAGCCAAAATTTCGCAGAATTCCCAAAATATTGGCTAAGCCTCAAGGCTGTGTCGGCAGTTATTCTTCGATTACCTTTAATAATTTCAGAAATTCTGGTTTGCGGAATTTTCAAATCCTTGCACAAACGGTAAGAAGATATTTCCAAAGGAATGAGGAATTCCTCTAGCAAAATTTCGCCCGGATGTATGTTTTTTAGCTTTTCCATAATTTTTTAGTTTTTTAATGATAATCAACAATTTCAACATTAGCGGCATTTCCGTTTTCCCATAAAAAAATAATACGCCATTGGTTGTTGATTCTGATGCTGTAATACTCCTTTAAATTTCCACTTAATTTTTCTAGTCTATTGGACGGAGGAATTCTTAAGTCGATCAAATCTTGCGAGTTATTTAGCATTCTTAGCTTTCTTCTTCCCATTTGTTGTATTTCAACTGCTGGTTTTTTTACGACAATTCCGTTCCAAATTTTTTCGGTTTCTTTAGATCCAAATGAAATTATCATACCTTTTGCGTTACTAACGTCAAAAGTAAGTAAAAAAATTATTGTTTCTTCCTAAAACGTATTTAAAAATTTTATATGACATCCCGATAATTATCGGGACACGCTTTATTTCAATTGAAAAAAATATTTTTTAGTGTGGGTTTCAACTTAAAACAGACTATTTTTGCACCACAATTAACAATTACAACACAATGACAATTTTACTTTTAGGTTCAGGAGGAAGAGAACACGCTTTTGCTTGGAAAATGATTCAAAGTCCGCTTTGCGACAAACTTTTTGTAGCACCGGGAAATGCAGGAACTGCTTCAATTGCAAATAATGTAGACATTAGCCCAACCGATTTCGATGCAGTAAAAGCTTTGGTGCTGAAGGAAAAAGTAGAAATGGTCGTTGTTGGTCCTGAAGATCCATTAGTAAAGGGGATTTTCGATTATTTCAAAAATGATTCAGATTTAAAAGATATTCCAGTTATTGGACCATCAAAATTAGGAGCAACTCTTGAAGGAAGTAAAGAGTTTGCCAAAGAATTTTTGATGAAACACAATATTCCAACAGCAGCTTACGATAGTTTTACTGCCGAAACAGTCGAGAAAGGATCTGATTTTCTGGAGACTTTGCAACCACCTTATGTTCTGAAAGCTGATGGTTTGGCTGCAGGAAAAGGCGTCTTGATTATTCAGGATTTGGCTGAAGCCAAAGAAGAATTGAGAAATATGTTGGTGGGGCAAAAATTTGGTGCAGCTAGTTCGAAAGTCGTAATCGAAGAATTTTTGGACGGAATAGAATTGAGTTGTTTTGTTTTGACTGATGGAAAAAGCTATAAAATTCTGCCAACTGCCAAAGATTATAAACGCATTGGCGAAGGCGACACAGGCTTGAATACAGGTGGAATGGGGGCAGTTTCTCCAGTTCCATATGTAGATGCCGTTTTGATGGATAAAATAGAAACTCGCATCGTAAAACCAACTATTGCAGGTTTTCAAAAAGACGGAATCGAATACAAAGGTTTTGTGTTTATTGGATTGATCAACGTGAAAAACGAACCCATCGTAATTGAATACAATGTGAGAATGGGCGATCCGGAAACCGAAGTGGTCGTTCCAAGAATGAAATCGGATTTGGTAGAATTGTTTTTGGCTGTAGCCAACGAGAAACTCGACGAATTCGAACTTGAAATTGATGAAAGAAGTGCCACAACCATCGTAGTGGTTTCAGGGGGTTATCCGGAAGATTTCGAGAAAGGAAAAGTGATTTCTGGACTTTCATCCGTGGAGGATTCCATTATTTTTCACGCAGGAACCAAATTAGATAACGAAAATGTAGTGAGTAATGGTGGAAGAGTTTTGACTGTAACGTCATTTGGTGACAACTTCGAAGAGGCCATAAAAAAATCTTACCAAAACATAGACAAGCTACATTTTGATAAGATGTATTTTAGAAAAGATATTGGGAACGACTTAAAATAGTTCCCTGTATCATTCGATTTATCTTAAACTATTATTTCAAGAAAGAGTGAGCAGTGGTGTCTTGGTTTTCTTCACCTTTTTCATCGAAGATCATCAATTGTTTACACCAATATACGATTGCAACTGAACAAATAATCATAAAACCCCAGTTGATAATATTGGCAGCAAACCAACTACTAAGCTCTAGGCTTCTTAAAAAATCGTGTAGTATGAATAAAATGTTTTCAAATAACCATTGAATTCCTTCAAAAAATGCTTTCATCTAATTAATTTTATTTGTTAATTGTGTCCAATCTAACTTGCTATGGAATTTAATTTTATTGAAAAAAAATTAGTTAGCTCGTTTCGTCTTTGTACAAGTATTATATTTACAGTCGCAAAAGTATAAAATATCCTTATGATAACAAGTGTTTTTAAAAAATCTACACCAATAAATTTATTTTTGGTAGTAATTTTAATGCTGGTTTTCTTTTTTATTTCCCTTTTTCAAGATTTGTCTTGGACCAATTCTGTTATTTCCATATTAAAAAAGGGAGGTTTATTCTTGATTTTGCTGGGCTCTGTTTTTATTACAAATTTCATTTGCAAGAAGAACGGATTAAGCAAAGACAGTAGTTACGCGATATTTTTCTATTTTCTATTTTTATTGTTTTTCCCCTCAGTTTTAGGAAATACGAATCTAATTTTATCCAATTTTTTCATTCTGCTAGCGTTGCGAAGGTTGATTTCGCTGCAGTCACTAAAAGCTTCGAAAGAGAAAATATTTGATGCCTCTTTATGGATTTTCGTTGCCTCCTTGTTTCATTTTTGGTGTATTCTGTATCTAGTTCTAGTCTTTATCTCTATAATTTTTCACGTTGCAAGAGATTACAGAAACTGGGTTTTGCCTTTTATCGCTTTTGTTGCAGTAGGTATTATCTCAATAGGAGTTTCTTTAATTTTCAAAAAAGATATTTTTGGATATGTCACAGATAGCGCCATTTTCAATTTCAAAATAGATTATTTTACGAACAATTACCAGAATTTAGCGTTTTCGATTTATGCCACAGTTGCTTTGTTTTTTGTGGTTTCTATGTTTCTGTCCCTTTCGAGTAAACCTTTATTGCTGAATTCCTCCTTCAAAAAAATAATTGCATCCTTTTTTATCGGACTGGTAATTTTTGCGATTTCTCCCAACAAAAGCAATGATTTGTTAATTTTCACCATTGCGCCATTGGCTATAATGGCAACTAGTCATATCGAAGTAAAGCAGCTTCAGTTGAAACAGGAATTGGTTTTAGGAGTACTAATTCTATGTAGTCTTTTTGCGTTTTTCTCTCAATTATAATTTATTTCCGTAAGCCAAATCACCAGCATCCCCAAGTCCTGGAATGATGTATTTTTTGTCATTTAGTTTTTCATCTAAAGTAGCAACCCAAAGATGACAGGAATCCGGCAAATGTTTTTCAAGATAGGCAATTCCTTCTGGCGCAGCAATGATTACGGCGATGTGAATTTCTTTTGGAAGCCCTTTTTCCATTAATTTATTAAAAACAGCCACCATCGATTGTCCTGTGGCAAGCATTGGATCAATTAATAACAAAGTCTTATTTTCAATGTTGGGAACAGCTTGATATTCAACCAAAATATCAAAAAACTCATCGTTATTGGGATGATGTCTGTAGGCAGAAACAAAACCATTTTCGGCACTGTCAAAATAATTTAAAAAACCTAAATGCAGTGGTAATCCAGCACGAAGAATGGAACACAAAACCAATTTATCTTCGATTTCGGTAGTTTTTTTGATGCCAAGAGGCGTTTGAATTTCAATAGTTTTATAATGCAAATCTTTGCTCAATTCATAAGCCATTACTTCGCCAATGCGTTCAATATTTCTTCTGAAACGCATGCTGTCGTGTTGCACATTCACGTTCCTGATTTGACCTAAAAAATGATTCAGAACACTATTGGCTTCGGATAAATAATGTGTTTGCATAATGATATAGTAAAATTTGTAAATGTAAATTTAGGAATTCCGCAAAAAATCCGCTAAACTTCTTCTGTTTTTTATAGACTATAAAAGTATAAAAAGTATCTTTGTAATTATAAAATATAAAAGATATGTTTTCAAAATTAGCTTATTCCGTTTTTGAACAAAGTATTCGCGATTATCATCAATTTGATAATGTTGACCAACCTATTAATAATCCTTTCCCGAAGGAAAAAATAGAACATTTATTATATTTAAAAAACTGGATTGACACTGTACAATGGCATTTCGAAGATATTATTCGTGATCCCAATATCGATCCCGTTGCCGCTTTGACTTTAAAAAGAAGAATTGACGCTTCGAATCAAGAACGTACCGATATGGTAGAATATATCGACGGTTATTTTCTTCAAAAATATGCACATGTAGCTGTAAAAAACGAGGCAAAAATTAACTCTGAGAGTCCTGCTTGGGCTTTTGATAGGTTGTCTATTTTAGCTTTGAAAATTTATCATATGCAAGAAGAAGCCACTCGCGAAGAGGCCTCCCAAGAACATAGAGATAAATGCCAGGTAAAATTGAATGTTTTGTTAGAGCAAAGAACTGATTTGTCTTCAGCAATTGAAGACTTATTAACGGATATTGAAAGTGGTGATAAATTCATGAAAGTGTACAAACAAATGAAAATGTACAACGACGATGATTTGAATCCAATTTTGTATCAGAATAAAAAATAAGAAATACTATTTTAAACCATTAAGTCCCGATGGTTATCGGGATAAGAAAATTAAGTAATACTTAATGAGCCTTGGTCTCTTAATGGTTTTTATATATTAGGGAATTGTCAAAAAAAATTAAACATATAGCCGTCATGAGACTTTCCGCAATGGGAGATGTCGCCATGACGGTTCCTGTTTTAAGGGCTTTTGTGATCCAAAACCCCGAACTGAAAATCACGGTTATTTCTCGTCCGTTTTTCAAACCTTTTTTCGAGGGAATTCCTAATCTTACTTTCTTTGCTTTCGACGAAAAAAAACGCCACAAAGGATTCTTTGGATTATTGCGATTGTTCCGAGACTTGAAAGCCTTACACATCGATGCTTTTGCCGATTTACATAATGTTTTGCGTTCCAAAGTAGTTCGAACACTTTTCGCTTTGAGTGGAAAAAAAACTGCTTTTGTTGATAAAGCAAGAGCCGAAAAAGCCGCTTTAACGCGAGCTGAAAACAAAATTTTCAAACCCTTGACCACAATGTTCGAAAGACACGCAAAAGTGTTTGAAGAATTGGGTTTTACGGTAGATTTGTTGTATTCAACATTTCCTGAAAAGGCAGTTTTATCGAATGCTATTTTGAAAAGGCTAGTTGGAAATGAAAAGATTCCCGATTTCTCGGGAATTAAAATTGGGATTGCACCTTTTGCACAATACGATTCCAAGGTCTATCCTTTGGATTTGATGCAAGAAGTCATCAATCAATTAGCTGAAAATTCAAATTATAAAATCTTGCTTTTCGGTGGTGGAAAAAAGGAAATCGAACTCCTAGATTCACTCTCAAAAGGCAAAGAAAATGTTGTGGTTGTTGCTGGGAAACTCAAGTTCGGGCAGGAATTACAACTCATTTCTAATCTGAATGTAATGCTTTCAATGGATTCTGGAAATGCCCATATTGCGGCAATGTTGGGTGTAAAAGTTATCACGCTTTGGGGAGCAACCCATCCCTTCTCAGGATTTTCGCCTTTCAATCAACCTTTAGAAAACGCCTTAGTTTCCGATAGAAATTTGTATCCAAAACTACCGACTTCAGTGTATGGAAACAAAATTGTAGCAGGTTATGAAGATGCAATGCGAACTATTTCAGTGCAGGCTGTTATCGGCAAAATCAATTCGGTGATTGAATAAAAATCTGCGTTTGAAAATTCGTTTTATCTGTGTCCTATTTACAAATAAATCTTCTCGTCCTGACAACGCCCCAAAATATATTTTTTTAGATTCGAAATGGTTTCTTGGTAGTGAGGCGCTTCAAAACCAAAACGCTCGTGTTCCGCTTGTTCTTTTTCGATGGCATTACATCCTTTGATGACTTCTTTGAGCATATCGAGCATCGCCAATTCTTTGTTGTTGGTTTTCTGAAATTTGAATTCCACTATTTCATCCTGCAATTGCTCACAATAGTCCAAAAGTTGCGCTACTTCGGGTTCGTCGAGTAGGGAAGGGTTGGTTTTGAAGATTTCTCGGGTGGATTTCATAATTAACAGTTTAAGCAGGTAACTCAGTTGCTTGAACTAAAGGTGAATTTACTGCATTTAAATAACTGTTTGCTATAAATAATGCAAATCGTTTTAGCTCTGCTGTTGTAAGCTCTAAATGTAAACCTAAGTTATTTTGCAAATCATAATCTTCAATAATTACTCCAAGCCATTTTCCATTCTCAGAAATTGTTTCAATTCTTTGATGTGCTATCCCATTTCGGATTCTATTTAGTAGATTTTTCAAGTCTGAATTGTACTTTCTTGGATCAAAATAATAGTTATTACAATTCAGCACGTAATCTATTGCTTCAAGATTAGCCAAATTTTGATTCATAAAATTAAGTTTTCTAATTCGAGAATTATGCTGTTGAGGCAAAACAATCAAACTAAGTAAACTATTCATTAATAATGTCAATTTAAATTCTCCGTTATAAGTTTCAAGTAGTTTTTTTGTTCTTCGAATTAATTCGATGTCGTAACTTCCATTTGGAATTCCCATTTTATAAAGTTTAGTTATTTAATACTTTCCACCTACAGCTAAAGGTTTGGTGCGAAGTTCTTTTTTATTGATACTGTTCTTTTAAGTATAAACTTTTTTTTAGTGTGATAGAAGAAAACGACGACTTTAATTTTATTATCTGATTATCATTAATAGTGTCAATGGATAAAATTTCAAAATGTTCTTCGAATGATTCTGGGTTACATTTATTTACATATGGCATACAAGTAAATATTTTGTTATTTTTAATGTAATACCTCCAAGTAGCCTTCGGTGTATATAAAAATTTAGATTCTTCTTCAAAATAATTTATTTCATTTTCACTAAAAATATAAATAGATTTTCTTTCAGCAAGCTTAATCATACTTTCATCACTAAATGCACTATATTTTCTTGCTTCATCTGACACAATCGTTTCTGCATCATATGATCCCGTTATGGTATTCTGTTTAATTGATAGCTTTGAGTTTTCGAAATTACACGAACAAAGAAGGATTGTTATAAGTATGACATAGCTTTTTTTCATCTTTTATTATTTTTATTTGTAATCTTGGTTCATTGGATATAACATTTCACTACTTGGTGATTAAGAAAACCTTAACTTTCGGTTAATGACTAATTTTCCAAACAAAAAAAACATCTTTAAATTGAGCCTAAACCTGCCATATCGCCAAACGGCTTTAAGCTAAGTCTTTATATAATCTTTTCATATCTCCAACAACAGTTGTTATATTGATTGGAGTTGTAAATGTACCTCCGTGAGCAATGCTATTTCTCTGTAAATAGTATCTATTAATAAGCATATAGTCCGCAGCGTTAATTTTTGTCAATAACGCAACTCTGTCCATAAAAGGAATATTTTTTTTCCTTTTGTGTAATATATCCCAAGTGCGTTTATTTTTCCAATCTGTAAGTGAAGCAACTTTCTTATCAATTAGTAATTCCGAAAGTACTTTTACTCGATCTTCAAGTCTAGTGAACATAAACAAATAATATGCTTCATCGTTAGATTGTCGATTGGAACTATATTTTGCTTCTTTCTTATGATGACCTTTAAAACGTGCCTTCACTTCCAATGAAGCATAATTATTATCAACTTCCAGATAAATTTCTTCTAGCTTATCAAAAATATTCATAAAGAATTATTTAAAATTTTTAAAAAACTCTGTTTATCTAATCTCGTATGCTTTTTTCTGCCCTCATAATAAATTATCCATTTTGGCTCTTTAAATTGCTCTGCAGTGTCCACGAGAATATATTGATTTGTAATTGATAGCAAATCAACTCGACCATTAGCGCCTATAATCCAAAGTCCTTTCGGTTTGACGCTTAAGACATATAATCTTCGATCTAATATATCTATCGTATCAATTTGAGTTGGAGGAACACCGAAATTTTGCATTAATGATTCGTACATCGTAATTTTAGATCCTTTCCTAACAACATATTTTGAGCCATCAAGCCAAAATGACATCATTGTGTATAAATCTTCAATTCTTTTTTTCCAATCGGAAACTCTCAATTCAATATGCTCTTTGTCTATAATTTGGTCTTTCATTTTTCATTTTTTTCTAAAAGTACAAATAGTATTAATTTCCTATTGCTTCTGAGCATTATAGTTAACTATTTTATAGGTCTGACGATGTCCAACATATCAGCTCAAATTGATTAGCTTTGTCTGACTAGTGATGTTTTTTGTGATTGCTAAAGTATGAATAAATACTCACAAATCAATCTAAGCCTAAGTGTATTGCAATTATCATATCATTCCGCTAATATAAGAAAAATCACAATTCCCTTAAAACAAAAAAACTTCCCTTTTCAGAGAAGTTTTAGTTAGTAATTATGGTTTTATAATTTCCTCATTTCCCCCTTTGGGGGCGAGGGGGCTTACACATCATCAAAATCCACTACAATTTCTGCGGAGGTTGGATGGGCTTGACAAGTAAGAATCAAACCTTCGGCGATTTCGTCCTCACTTAGGATGGAGTTTTTCTTCATCTCGGCAGTCCCTGATTTTACTCTTGCGAGACAGCTGCTGCAAATTCCGCCTTGGCAAGAATAAGGAGCATCGATTCCTTGTTTGAGAGCGGCGTCGAGGATGGTTTGTTTTTGCGACATTTCGAAAGTCGTTTCGTCATCGTCAACCGAGATGGAGATTTTGGTGTGCCCTTCGTGAGTACTAGCTTCTGTATTTTCGACAATAGAACTGGAGAACAATTCAAATTTAATAGCCGAATCTTTGATGTTGTGTTCCTTCAAAACTTTCGAAACCGTATTGATCATTTCCTCTGGGCCACACAAATAGAACTTGTCGAATGCTAAGGCTGCGTGTTTGTCGTCTAAAACAAATTTCACGACCGATTTATCGATTCTTCCGAAAAGCGCTCCGTCGGTTTTGACTTGACTGTAAACATAATGCACAAACAATCGTCCCGTATATTTCAGTTGCAAATCGTGTAATTCTTGATGAAAAATGGTTTCTTCCGGCGATTTGTTGCCGTAAACCAAGACAAAAGAACTTTTTGGTTCGCTTTTCAAAACCGATTTCAAAATAGAAATGGCAGGAGTAATTCCGCTTCCGGCTACAAATGCGGAATAGTTTTTTTGGTGGTGACTTTCGGTTTCTAAAGTGAATTTTCCTTCCGGTTTCCCTACTTCTAGCACATCGCCTACTTTTAGTTTGGTGTTGGCAAATAGAGAAAATGTACCATTTTTTACCGCTTTGACAGCAATTCGTAATTCACCACTCGTCGGTTCAGCACAAATAGAATAGGCGCGACGAATTTCCTGACCGTCGAGCGTTAGTCTCAAATTGACATACTGACCGGCAATAAAAGTATAATGAGATTTGAACTCCTCGGGAACATTAAAAAGGATGGAAACTGCGTCTGCAGTCTCGCGTTTGATTTCTTTTATGACAAGTTTTTTGAATAAAGGCATAAGATTATTTTTTTGCAAAGATAGTAAACCAAAAAAAATATCGAAGTTTAAGGGTTTAGAAGTTTAGCCCTTGTAACTTTTTCCTACTTTTAACAACTAATTAGAAAAATTAACTCTAAAACTATGATTCTAAAATTCCTTTATCTCGAATGGAAGTCTTTTATACGTTCGGCTTCGTTCGGAACGAATTTGGCACTGAAAATTATTTTGGGTTTTGTGGCCGTTCTCTATGCTTTTATTTTTCTAATGGCTGGAATTGGCGCATTTTACGGATTAAAACAAATGCATCTCGATCCGTTGCAGCAAGTAAACAAATATTTGATTTATTATTTTTTCTTGGATTTGGGCATTCGATTATTGTTGCAAAAAATCCCTGTGATGAACATTCGACCTTTGTTGGTGTTGCCTTTTACAAGACCCACGATTGTTAATTTTTCGATTGGAAAAACAGTATTGTCATTTTTCAATTTTCTGCACGTATTTTTCTTTCTTCCTTTTACTATTGTTTTACTGATCGAAGGTTATGATGTAGTAAGTGTGTTTTTGTGGCATTTTGCTATGGTAGCCTTGGTGTATAGCAACAACTTTCTGAATATTATATTGACGAACAAAGACAATGTTTTTGTTATTTTTACTGGAATTGTATTGATTTTAGGCGGTTGTCAATACTATCACTTTTTCAATATTACCGATTATACTTCAGTATTTTTTGAAGGTTTGTTTCATACCAAATGGCTGTTTTTATTGCCAATTTTGGCTTTGTTGGGCTTGTATTATTACACTTTCAACTACCTAAAAAATAATTTATATCTCGATGCAGGGCTTTCAACAAAACACGAAATTGCCACAACTGAGGATTTGACTTGGTTGAACCAATTTGGTACTTTAGGAACTTTTCTTAAGAATGATATTAAACTCATCAAGCGAAATAAACGTTCGAGAACCACGGTAATAATGAGTATCTTGTTTTTGTTTTACGGATTAATATTTTTTAGAGACAACTCTCATCAACCAGAAGTGATGCGAATTTTTGCTGGGATATTCGTTTCGGGAGGGTTTTTGTTCACTTTCGGACAATTTGTACCGAGTTGGGACAGTTCCTATTACCAACTGATGATGACACAAAATATTTCGTATAAAGGTTATTTGAATTCAAAATGGTGGCTTATTGTTATCGCTACCTTTATTTCGACCATTTTGGCCTCATTTTATTTGTTTTATGGTTGGCAAATTTACTTAACGATAATTGTAGGTGCGATTTACAATATAGGCGTCAATTCGCATTTGGTTTTGCTCGGCGGTGCTTACACTAAAACACCAATAGATTTGCAATCTACCAAGGGCGCTTTTGGCGATAAAAAAGCGTTTAATACCAGTGCAATGCTGCTTTCTTTACCAAAATTATTGTTGCCTATTTTACTTTATTGGGCAGGATCGGCGCTAATGAATCCTAATTTGGGACTTGTATTTGTTGCTGTTGCCGGGGTTTTAGGTTTTGCCTTTAGAGACATCGTTTTCTCGCGAATTGAAAAAGTGTACAAAACCGAAAAATACAATACCATACATTCATACAAACAAAAATAATATTTCGTTGAGACGTTGCAATGCAACGTCTCAACAGAAATCAAAAAAATATAAAAATGATACTAGCACAAAACCTTTCAAAATCATACAACGGAACTACCGTTTTAAATATAGACAATTTAGAAATCCCTAAAGGACAAAGTTTTGGTCTTGTGGGCAATAATGGCGCTGGAAAAACCACTTTTTTCAGTTTGCTATTGGATTTAATTCAACCCTCGACAGGTAACATTATCAACAACGAAGTTCAGGTAAATACCAGTGAAAACTGGAAACCTTTTACGTCGTCTTTTCTTGACGAAAGTTTCTTGATTGGTTATCTCACACCCGAAGAATATTTCTATTTCATTGGCGATTTGCGCGGTCAAAACAAAGCCGACGTCGATGCATTATTGGCCAAACACGAAGAATTTTTTAATGGTGAAATCTTGAAAAACAAAAAATATCTCCGCGATTTATCCAAAGGAAACCAAAAGAAAGTAGGTATTATTGCCACACTCATTGGCAATCCTTCAGTAGTAATTCTCGACGAACCTTTTGCCAATTTGGATCCAACAACGGTGAGCCGATTGAAAAAAATAATCAAAGAGCTTGCTGCAAATCCCGATGTTACCGTTTTGGTTTCGAGCCACGATTTGCAACATACCGTAGAAGTTTGCGATAGAATTGTTGCTTTAAACAAAGGCGAAGTGGTCAAAGACATTCAAACATCGGCCGAGACCTTGCAAGAATTAGAAACGTTTTTTGCGGTATAAATTTCTATATTTCAAAAAGAAACGTATTTTTACCAGTCATTATACTAAAATGTACTTTTGAAAGTTAAATGATAAACTGTTTCCCATTGAAAACCAAGATATTTGCACCTTCATTTTTCATCCTCTTTTTGCTTTTTCTGGTAGCTTGCTCTACAAAGAAAGACACTTTTCTTTCTAGAAATTCTCATGCCTTAAGTGCTAGGGATAATATTTTGTTTAATGGGCAAAAGTCATTAGACAAGGGCGTTCTTGGTATAAATAGCAGTAGCAAAGACAATTTCTGGAAGCGTTTGCCTATAGAAAGAATGCAAATTAAAGACGATGGTTCGCCAGAAGGAAGTTCTAAAAACCCTGATTTTGAAGCCGCTGAAGCCAAGGCGACCAAAGCCATTCAAAAACACTCGATGAATATTGATGGGCAAGAAAGAAATTACCAAATGGACGAAGCGTATCTTCTTTTGGGGAAATCTAGGTATTATGATCAACGCTTTTTTCCGGCACTTGAAGCGTTTAATTACATCTTATACAAATATCCTACGAGCAGTAATATCAACCCCGCCAAAATTTGGAGAGAGAAAACCAATATGCGTTTAGGAAACGATGCTCAGGTTCTAAAAAACATCGCCAAACTTTTAAAAGAAAAAAAGCTCAAACGCCAAGTTGTAGCTGATGCCAATGCCCTTTTAGCCGAATCATATCTAAATCTTGAAGAGCGAGATAGCGCAATAGCAAAATTGAAAATTGCCGAAAAAAACACCAAAATTAATTTTGAAAAAACACGATATCGCTTTATTCTCGGCCAATTGTATCAAGAATTAGGTGTTCGAGACACCGCTTTGATTTATTATCAGAAGGTAATCGATATGAACAGAAAAGCGGATAGAGAGTATGTAATTCAAGCTTATGCGAAAAGAGCTCAGTTATTCGATTTTGATAATGGCGATGGCGATGCTTTTGTGAAAAGGTATAATAAATTAGTTGCTGACAGAGAAAACAGACCATTCAAAGACATTCTTTATTATGAAATGGGTGTTTTCTATGACAAATACAATGATCAGGAATTGGCTAAAGAATTTTACAATGCTTCTTTAAAAACAAAGTCCCAAGACAAGTATCTGATTGCTTCGAATTACAGAAACCTAGGGAATATGTATTTCAAAAACACTGATTATACTACAGCTGCCAAGTATTACGATAGTACATTGGTAAAATTGGATTTTAAAACTAGAGAGCACATTCACATTACCAAAGTCCGAAGAGATTTAGACGAAGTAATCGGTTTGGAATTGATTGCTAAGACAAATGATAGCATCCTGAATGTTATGGCCATGAATGACGCTGATAGGGTTGCTTATTTTGAAGATTATATCAGTAAATTAAAAAAATCAGATGAAGAAAAAAGGCTTTTAGCCGAAAAACAAAAGGAAATTCAGGAGAACATCGCTAGAAACAATCTTGCCTCGAATGACGATCCCGATCCTTCGGCCGCGGCTAGACAAGGAGTAAGACCTCCACTGCAAAAATCACCTGCTCCACCTGCAATGGCAGGACTTTCGTCTAATAATTCATCCAATGTTTTTTATTTTTATAATCCAGCGACCGTGGCGTATGGCAAGATAGAATTCAAGAAAAAGTTCGGAAATAGAGTTTTAGATGGCAATTGGCGGATTCCAACAAGGAAAAATGGAACGGATGCTGCTGTTGCTGATGCTGAACCAGCCGAAGAAGAAAAAGAAGCTATTGTTGTAGAAACGCCACAATATTCTACCTCATTTTATATTGGTATGCTACCGAATTCTCAAGCAGAAGTAGACCGAATTGCTAAAGACAGAAACTTTGCTTACTATCAATTGGGAGTCATTTACAAAGAAAAACTTAAGGAATACGAATTGGCAAGCGATAAATTAGAAGAGTTATTGCAACAAAATCCAGAAGAAAAGTTGGTTTTACCTTCGTTATACAATTTATATAAAATTTATCAAATTACTGATGCCGCCAAAGCGCAAGAGATGAAAAATCGCATTTCAAGTCAATATCCAGATTCGAGATATGCCCAAATCATCAATAACAAAAACCCGAGTACGGCAACTGAATCTGAAACTACTGAAGCCGAATATGAAAAGTGGTATAAAATGTATCAGGATGAACAATTTGTATTGATTTTAGAGAAAGTAGACGGGTTAATAATTCAATATTATGGAGACGAGATTGTTCCTAAATACGAATTGCTAAAAGCAAACACCGTTGGAAAATTGAGAGGAGTAGATGAGTACAAAAAGGCAATGCAATTCGTTACCGATAATTATCCGTCTACTGAAGAAGGTAAAAACGCAAAGGAAATTTTGACTACTCAGATTCCATTGCTGGAAAAAATGAATTTCACCACTACGGACACAAAAAACTGGAAGTTATTGTACAAAGTTGGTAAGCATGATGACAAAAACACCAAAGCACTAGAAGAAAAAATCAAGAAATTCGTTGCCGACGAAAATGGTTCAAGGCTAAAGTATACCTTCGATATTTATACTGAAAAAGAAAACTTCTTTGTGTTTCAGGGTATAAAATCAGAGTTGTATGCCAAGAATGTTGCTTCCATTCTGAAAGAGGACAAAAAGTATAAAGTTACTGAGCCGGGCATAGTGATTTCGAATGAAAATTATAAAGTGGTTCAAATCAAAAAAAATCTAGAGGCGTATTTAAATCCGCAACAAACATTGGCAGTTCCTGCTCAGCCAGCGAAGACACAAACAGCTGCCCCGCAGCCTGTAGCGCCACAAACTGCAGTTGATATTAATAGCCCGGATGACGAAAGTCCAAAACAAGCAGCTCCGCCGCCAAGCAAAGCCGCTAGAACAAGACCTCCTGGGGGTATTCCTAAAACCGATGGCAGCGATACTTCTAAGACCACTTCACCTCCAAAATAGAGTATTATGTTTGAAAAAAAGACAAAATCATATACGGAACTTCTGGGGAAAACCAACAGAATTGTTGAAGGAACCCTTATCAATGGAGACATTATTTCTAATGCCGATTTCCGGCTAGATGGAGAATTAAAAGGAAATTTTCAAACCAAAGGGAAACTCGTAATTGGTCCTGCAGGAAGTGTTACAGGAGACATTATTTGTAAAAATGCCGATATCGAAGGGAAGTTTAAGGGCAAAATACAAGTTTTAGAAATATTAAACGTAAAAAACAAAGCCAAAATCTATGGTGAAGTTATTTGCGGTAAGCTATCAGTAGAACCAGGCGCCGATTTTAGCGCTTCTTGTATGATGAAAACCAATTCGAAAAATCCCGTTCCAAATGATGGACAACCAAAACCAGAAGAAACGAACCAATAATAAATGGTTGGCTTTCATCAACATTCCCATTCAAATGGGAGCAATTATTTTTTTGTTTGCGTATTTTGGCAATAAGTTGGATGAAAAATACCCCAATTCACATAATGTATTTGTCAAAATCCTTACTCTGTTAGGAGTTGCCATTGCTTTTTACAACATCAATAGGCAATTGAAAGAGATCAATAAATCTTCATAAACAAAATCGTTTGAATTTAGCAGCAAAAACCACCGACTGTTTGTCATAAATCTATTCTAATAAAATTTAAAGTAAATCGTAAAAGATGAATTTAAAAAAATACCAACCCATTCTTGAAGTTATTTTTCTTTCAATTCTAATTTATCTCGTGCACAAATTGGTCTTTTTCTTGAATGAAAATCATCCTAAACTACACGGTTTTCATTTCCCGATTGAAGTTGTGTATGGCTTTTTCTTTTCTTGTTCACTGATTTTGATGTTGATTCTTATTAAGGTAAAAGAGAAGAACATTGATAATGTAGGCTATACTTTTCTTTTAGTAACCTGCGTAAAAATGGGACTTTCATATCTTCTTTTATCGCCTATCTTGAATTCAGAAAATGCCAACCTTAGGTATGAAAAAATCAATTTTTTCCTCATTTTCGCATTTTTTCTGGCGCTAGAGACGGTTGTAACCATCAGAATGTTAAACAATAAGCCTTAAAATATCTTTAAAAAGGCAAAAGCATCATTTTTTTTATTTAATGTTTTTAACATATTAATTTAAAATGTACCTTTGCACCCAATTTCGGAAACTAAAAATAAAGTTAATAAGCAGTTATGGTGATTTCAAACAAACCACTTCAATTAATAATAGCGATTTTAATAGCCTCTCTACCAGTATTTGGTTTTGCCAATGACCCTTCAGAAGGCACTCCAGTACCTACTGAAAATACAGATGTTGCCCACGAAGCAGCGCCAGCAGCTGAAGGCGAAACTTCGGAAATTAAGGAACAAATAAAAGAAGTTATTGGGCATCACGTTTTAGATGGTCACGATTTTTCGATTTCTGCAAATGCAGAAACGGGAGAGCACTATGGTTTCCCTTTGCCAATCATCCTTTGGGATAACGGAGTTCACTTTTTCTCTTCTTCAAAATTTCACCACGGAGAAGCTGTTGCAGAAAGCAACGGAAACTACTACGTTTTACACCACGAAAAAATATACAAAACTGATGCAGCCGGAACTTTAACCGAAGAGCACGGACATCCAACAAATGCTCAGCCTATCGACCTTTCTATCACAAAAGGAGTTTTGACGATAATGGTTGTTGCGATGATTATGTTCCTATTGTTTACTAGCTTGGCTAAATCATTTGCTAAAAATGGTGGGATTTCTGCAGGAGCTGGTCGTTTTTTCGAGCCAATTATTTTGTACATCCGTGACGAAATTGCCATTCCAAACATTGGCGAAAAGCACTATAAAAAATATATGAGTTATTTATTGACCATCTTTTTCTTTGTATGGTTTTTGAATATCTTTGGTTTGACTCCGCTAGGAATCAACGTTACAGGTAATATCGCAGCTACTTTTGGATTAGCGATAATCACATTTATCATTACTACACTTACAGCAAACAAAAATTATTGGGGACACATTTTCTGGATGCCAGGTGTGCCAACTCCGATGAAAATTATTTTGGCACCAATTGAATTATTAGGTGTATTCATCAAACCATTTGCCTTGATGATTCGTTTGTACGCGAACATTTTTGCAGGTCACGTAGTTTTGATGAGTTTGATTGGATTGATATTTATTTTCAAAAGTTGGTTGGGTAGTAGCTTGTCATTTATGTTGTCATTCGCTATTTCAATCATCGAAATATTGGTTGCCTTGTTACAAGCGTACATCTTCACAATGCTTTCTGCTTTGTACTTCGGTTCAGCAGTAGAAGAGCATCATCACGAAGAGGCGCATCACTAAAATGTTTGTTGTTTGTTGTTTAGAGTTTGTTGTTTAGTAACAATAAACCATAAACCCCAAACTATAAACCTAAAAGAGAATGTTTAATTTTTAATACATATTTTTATGGAAATTCCTAAAATCGTTGGAGCAGGATTAGTAGTTATTGGAGCAGGTATTGGTATTGGTAGAATCGGTGGTTCTGCAATGGATGCAATCGCTCGTCAACCAGAAGCTACTGGAAAAATTCAAACAGCTATGCTTATTGCAGCTGCGCTTATTGAAGGTATTGGATTTGCAGCTTTGTTCGCTGTATAATGCTACAAAAAAACAAAAAGCTGTAACGGTTGGTTGCAGCTTTTGTTTAAAAAAAATTAAATTAAAAGGATTACTATTAAAGACATACTATGGAAAAGTTAATAAATGATTTTTCGTTTGGATTATTTATCTGGCAAACAATAATATTTGTAGGCTTGGTTTTGCTATTGAAAAAATTTGCTTGGAAACCTATTTTAGATGCCGTTAACGAAAGAGAAGAAGGAATTAAAAATGCTTTACTTTCTGCTGACAATGCTAGAAAAGAAATGCAAAATCTTCAGGCGGACAACCAACGTATTTTGCAAGAAGCAAGATTAGAGCGTGATGCTATGTTAAAAGATGCGCGCGAAATCAAAGAAAAAATGGTTGCCGATGCTAAAAATGAAGCGCAAGCTGCAGGTCAAAAAATGATCGAACAAGCAAAAGCTGCTATCGAAAGTGAAAAAAACACTGCTATGGCCGAATTGAAACTTCAAGTTTCGACTTTATCTATAGAAATAGCTGAAAAATTACTACAAGAAGAATTATCTAACAAAGCTACTCAAGTAAAATTAGTAGAAAAAATGTTAGGCGACGCAAAATTAAGCTAATATGTCAGGTACAAGAGCAGCAATTCGTTACGCAAAAGCCATTTTGGAAATCGCAGATTCCAAAAAAGTAGCCTCTCAAGTTAGTGCTGATATGGCATTAGTTTCTTCTACAATTAATACCAATTTGGAATTGAATACTTTTATTCAAAGTCCAACTATTAATGTAGAGCAAAAAGAAAGCGCACTTTTAGCCATCTTCGCTGATTCAAATGCGGTAACCAAAAGCCTTTTCCGTTTATTAATGGAAAACAAAAGATTTGAAATTTTGGATGCCATCGCATTAGAGTACAACAAATTGTTTGATATTATGAATGGTGTTGAAGTTGCCAAAGTAACTACAGCCATCGCAATGGACGCAGCATTAGAAGCTAAGGTTTCGGCTAAAATTGCAACGTTTTCAAACAAGAAAATTACAATTGAAAATACAATAGACCCTGCAATTATTGGAGGTTTTATTTTAAGAATAGGCGACAAACAATACAATGGTTCTGTTGCAAACAGATTACAAGTTTTAAAAAGAGAATTGAATAACTAGATTATTTATATATAATTATGGCGGAAATTAAACCTGCTGAAATTTCAGCAATATTAAGAAAACAAGTAGAAGGATTTGAATCTGGAGCTACTTTAGAAGAAGTTGGATCTGTACTTAATGTAGGAGACGGTATTGCTCGTGTTTACGGGCTTTCTAATGTTCAATACGGTGAGCTTGTAGAATTTGACAATGGTCTTGAAGCTATTGTATTGAATCTTGAAGAAGACAATGTGGGTGTGGTACTTTTAGGACCATCAACAGGAATCAAAGAAGGTTCAACTGTAAAAAGAACACAACGTATTGCCTCTCTTAAAACAGGAGAAGGAATGGTAGGTCGTGTAGTAAACACTTTAGGTCAACCAATTGATGGTAAAGGACCAATTACGGGTGAATTATTCGAAATGCCTTTAGAAAGAAAAGCTCCTGGAGTTATCTTCCGTCAGCCAGTTACTGAGCCATTACAAACCGGTATCAAAGCAGTAGATGCAATGATTCCAGTTGGTCGTGGACAACGTGAGCTAGTTATTGGTGACCGTCAAACTGGTAAATCTACCGTTTGTTTGGATACCATCTTGAATCAAAAAGAATTTTACGATGCTGGAAAACCAGTATTTTGTATTTATGTTGCTATTGGACAAAAAGCTTCGACTGTTGCAGGAATTGCAAAAATGTTAGAAGAAAGAGGTGCTATGGCTTATACAGTAATTGTAGCTGCTAATGCTTCTGACCCAGCTCCAATGCAAGTTTACGCTCCTATGGCAGGTGCTGCAATTGGAGAATATTTCAGAGATTCTGGTCGTCCAGCTTTGATTGTTTATGATGATTTATCAAAACAGGCAGTTGCTTACCGTGAGGTTTCTCTTTTGTTAAGAAGACCACCGGGACGTGAGGCTTATCCTGGAGACGTTTTCTACTTGCACTCTCGTTTATTAGAAAGAGCTTGTAAAGTAATCGCCGATGATAGTATCGCAAAAGACATGAATGACTTACCAGATTCTTTGAAAGGAATCGTAAAAGGTGGTGGTTCGTTGACAGCTTTACCAATTATCGAAACTCAAGCGGGTGACGTTTCTGCATATATCCCAACCAACGTAATTTCGATCACTGATGGTCAGATTTTCTTGGATGGTGATTTGTTTAACTCAGGAGTTCGTCCAGCGATCAACGTAGGTATTTCGGTATCTCGTGTTGGAGGTAACGCTCAGATTAAATCAATGAAAAAAGTGGCAGGTACATTAAAACTAGATCAAGCACAATTCCGTGAATTGGAAGCGTTTGCTAAATTTGGTTCTGACTTAGATGCTGTTACTTTGAACGTAATCGAAAAAGGAAAAAGAAACGTAGAGATTTTGAAACAAAACCTTAACGACCCTTATACTGTTGAAAATCAAACTGCCATTATCTATGCAGGTTCTAAAAACTTGTTGCGTAATGTCCCTGTGAATAAAGTAAAAGAATTCGAAAAAGATTATTTAGAATACTTGAACAACAAACACAGAGATACTCTTGACGCTTTGAAAGCAGGAAAACTGACTGACGAAATTACAGATGTACTTGAGGCAGCAGCTAAAGAAATTTCAGCAAAGTACAATTAATCAATTAATCAGTTTATCAATGTGTAAATGAATTTGCACATTGGTAAATTGTTATATTATCACATTTAGAATGGCAAATTTAAAGGAAATCCGTAATAGAATTACTTCCATTTCATCGACGATGCAGATTACTGCTGCGATGAAAATGGTTTCTGCAGCAAAGTTGAAGAAGGCACAAGATGCCATCACTGCAATGCGCCCTTATGCCGAAAAATTAACGGAATTATTACAAAATCTTTCTGCTTCACTTGATGGTGATGTGGGGGGAGAATTTACAACACAACGTGAAGTAAAAAAAGTATTAATTGTTGCTATCACTTCAAACAGAGGATTGTGTGGTGCGTTCAATACCAATGTAATTAAAGAAGCCAAAAACCGTGCTGATTATTATGCTGGAAAGCAAGTAGATGTTTTTGCGATTGGTAAAAAAGGAAATGATATTTTATCAAAAACTTTAAAAGTTGTAGACAATCAAAGTCAGGTTTTCGATCATTTGACTTTTGAGAATGTTACTGTAATTGCTGAAACATTGACTCAAAAATTTGTTTCAGGTGAATATGATAAAATCGAATTGGTGTACAACCAATTTAAAAATGCTGCAACTCAAATCGTTCAAACCGAGCAATTTTTGCCTTTGGCTCCAATAAAATCTGATAAGCCAGCTTCAACAGGAGATTATATTTTTGAACCTGCAAAGGACGAAATTGTTTTGACATTGATTCCAAAAGCATTGAAAACACAATTGTACAAAGGTATTCGTGATTCATTTGCATCAGAGCACGGAGCGCGTATGACGGCAATGCACAAAGCAACAGACAACGCAACCGAATTGAGAGATCAATTGAAATTAACATACAACAAAGCACGTCAAGCTGCTATTACTAACGAAATCTTGGAGATTGTTGGTGGAGCGGAAGCTTTGAAAGGATAAAGCCTCCTTCCCCCGCCGCGGCGGGGGAATTAGATTTAAAAAAGCCAGCAAAAATTGCTGGCTTTTTTAATTTTCTCAAAATATTAGTAACAATTCATTAAATTTGCTTTTTAAAGTCTACAGCTATGGCAATAGTTACTAAATTATCGGATTTGGATTTAACCAAAACATATAGTTACTCCGACTATTTGTTATGGCAGTTTCAAGAGCGTGTTGAATTGATAAAAGGGTTTATTCTAAAAATGAGTCCTGCTCTGAGTATGGTACATCAAAGAATATCAAGTAATTTAACGGGCTGTTTTTATGAAAATTTAAAACGAAAACCTTGTAATGTTTTCCAGGCACCTTTCGATGTTCGTTTGCCAATACCATCAGCCAAAAAAGATTCTACTGTGGTACAGCCCGATTTGTGTATTATATGCGACGAAAGCAAATTGGACGCTAGAGGTTGTAACGGAACACCAGATTTAATGGTCGAAATTATATCTCCAAACAATAGTAAACACGATGTACATACCAAGTTTAATTTATACCAAGAGGCGGGTGTAAAGGAATATTGGATAATAGAACCGAATGACAAATTAATCCTTGTTTACACTTTAGTAAATAACGAATTCATAGGTTTAAAACCCCAGGTCGAAGGCGAAAATATAAGAAGCCCCTTGTTCCCAGAATTGGAAATTGCTATTGAAGATGTTTTTTATAAGGTTTAAAATATTGAAATTGACTTACAACAAAGCACGTCAAGCGGCTATTACTAACGAAATCTTGGAGATTGTTGGTGGAGCGGAAGCTTTGAAAGGATAATATTTTATTCTATACATATATCTGAAAGCCTCGTAACACACTGCACCCAAAAGTTTAGACAAATTTGTAATTAATTTTGATAATAATGAGCTCGATATTGTATCGAGCTCATTTTGTTTTAAATTATTTTAAAAATCAAATATTTAGTCATTCCTTAAAAACAAATTAACAATCTGATTGTTAATAACTTGTGATAAAATAATATTAAAAAAGGCTCTGTTAAATTGCCAAAAAGTGTATATTTCGGTATAAAAAAGTGGCAATATGTTA
>NZ_JBIKRX010000144.1:0-3701 GCF_044348915.1 Flavobacterium sp.
TTCCTTAAATCGCTTGTTAAATGTTATTGAATTCACACCTATAAATTTCTCCCTTGTACTCATTTGACAAAGGTAATACTATTTTCGTTTTTGGGCGGCCTAAACGCCTATACCTAAATAGTTTTATTAAAACGGGGAAATTCTGCAGCAACTTTCATTTAATATACTATTAGTTTATAGAATGAGGAAAATAAATGTACAAGCAATATTTCGTAAAATCGTATATAAATGTAGTAAATAAAATTGATCTTAGAAAATGGTATGACACAAAAAAAAGCCGCAAATCCATAGATAATGCAGCTTCAAATTTATGCTTATTTTACTTTTAGTGTTTGAAATCGAATTCAAAAGCAGCACCTAAACCAAATTGGTAAAGTGATGAATTTTCAGGATAATAAACGGTTCCCCAACCTGGATAATAATAAGAATCTCCACCATATGAAGCCCAAATCGTTTGGAAATACCCTTGTAATTTCAATGCAGTCGAGTCAGATGTTTTGATTTTTACACCTGCTTTGAAGTCCCAAGCAAAACCGGTATGTGATCCAGTTTCTGCATTTAACCATCCAACTCCTAAGTCTAAACCTAAATAGGGTTTTATATTTGGATTACTTGTTGGGAAATAATTGTTTCCACCAATTAAAATGTAGTTGATAGCAGCTTTATCTATACGACTTTCGTTTAGTTTATAACTAGAGAAAGTCACATCACTATCCATTCTTAGATACTTCAATTCGATAGATTTTGTAGGTCGAATATAAAATTCAGCTCCCAATCCGTATTGAAAGGCACCTTTGAATTCTACATTATACAAGTTGTCAGAAATATTATCATCAAATGTATAACCTCCGTAAAGGTTAAGTCCGATATCCCCCTGATTCTGAGCTTTTGCACCAAGTGCAAATAAAAATAATCCTGTAATAAGTACTAATTTTTTCATTGTTTTATTTTTAGTTAATTATGTTTTTTTTATCATTGTAATAAAACACTTGACAAATTTAGTATAATATTTTAAAATTACCAACTAAATCAAGCTAAATTCTATCGCGTAACTAAATGACTAATAAATGATAGATCACTTATTTTGCATAGCAATATTACGCTAAATCGTCGTTAAAAAAAATAGTTACCAATCGTTATATTTTAAAATAACAATCAATTCTATCCTTTAGAAAACGAAACCAATTTTGACGTGCGTATATACTTTTCCAATTTCAGGCGAATACATCGCATTGAGTTCCATTGGCAGAAAACCTAAATTATAACCCAATCCCAAGGAGAATCCGTTGACAGAATCTACAGTATCTGAATCCCAAAACTTGGTTTCCGTACTGAAATTATACATCCCTGTATTGGCTCTTCCCATCAAAAACAAACTCCCTGCAAAATTATATTGCAAACCTACTTGACCAGCTGCTACTGAAGCAGTATTTATTTGCTGTTCGTTAAGTCCCGCAAAGGCGACTTGTTGTCTAAACAATTGTTGAATTCCCCCCATATAAAAATTATCAACTATAAAGCCCTGCGATTTAATAGCCACGCTAGATTGTAGTGTATAAAACAACACCAACTTCTTACTTAAGGAATTAAATTGGGTGAAATTGACCATTAGCTTGTAAAAATTAGGTACGTTGTTCAGCAAACTAGATACATCTACTGTTGAACCATCTTCTACCGTTTGATCAATCTGAGCTTTTCTACCAAAAACAACTCCTGCTTGCGCATAAAAAAGGTGCCCCCTAGTTGGAAAATTAGGTCTGTCCGTAGTAATAGATTCTGAACCTAAATAGGCAAAATAGTTACCAACGAATCCCTTATAGTAAATTCCCTCGACAACATCTGGTGAAAAGGTATTTCTATTATGAAGCATTCCTGCGGATATATTCCAATCGTTACCTAGTACTCGTGTATAACTTAAATCAAATTGAGAGTATCCTATACTGTACACAAAGAGCTTTTGATCGCCATCATATCGGTTCAATGGTAGATTTTGTCTTTCCCAACTGACATTAAAAAAATTATTCGCTTTTGGTCCGAAAATTTGTTTATGCTCCAACAAAAATCTAAAGTTTTCCCCAACGGCAAATTTCGCCATTGTTCTGGACTTGTTCAATAGTAAATCTCTCATAGTCAAATTCAACAAAACGGCTGGCCCAGTAAAGGAATGAAACGACAAACCTGCCTTAACTTGAGTCAAAGGCTTTTCTTTAATGATACAAATTAACTTAGCGTGTCCTTCAATAGTAGGTTCTAATTTATAGTAAATATTGTCGTAATAACGACTTGCAAAAGCAACTCTAAAACCATCATTAATTTGTTCTGCTGTATATCCATTTCCAGGTTTGATAGCCAATTTTTGCAGAAGTAAACTTTGACTAGTTTCTTTTATACCTTCATACCCAATTTCATCGATCACGATTTTATCTACTGTTGGTAAACGATTATATGGATCGTACTTTACTGGATACTTTGCATTCAGAGAGTCTGCCAATTTTTTGAAATAAGGATAATAAAGTTTGCCAACGGCATTACCGATATCCATTATAGAATCTGTAGCATCAAAACTACCCGCACTGTATTTATCTAAAGCAGGTTCAATAACAAGATTACAAAGTTTTTTTTCTTCTACTAGATCATCGGCATCACGGTATTGGGTAATTTGATAAAAAACATCCAGTACATTGTTCAATTTTTCGATATCGGGTAGTCCTGTAAATAAATTCACCCCAATTACAATATCAGCGCCCATTTCTTTAACGTCTTTTACAGGAAAATTTCGAACTATCCCACCATCAACCAACTTAGTTTTGTCGCTATCAACAGCTGTAAAAACGCTTGGAATTGCCATACTAGCGCGAACAGCCTTAACAATGTCACCTTTTGATATTACAATTGCTTTTCCATTAGACAAATCGGTTGTAATACATTTAAAAGGGATGCTGAATTTTGAAAAATCTTTGACGTTGTATACTGGCAAAAACATTCTATTCAAAATTAGCCAGAGCTCCTGAGAATCAATTAATCCCGTGGCGAGTTGAGCTTTTTTGTCTTTGATTCCTACTTCTACAGAATATTGTCCGAATTCATCTTTTTCATCAATACCAACAAATTTATAGATAGGCTTTCCGCTCAATAACTCATCCCAATTCAGTTGTTTGGTCACTTTTTCAATTTCATTACCCGAATAACCCACGGAATAAAGTCCACCGATAATACTACCCATACTAGTACCCGTTACATAATCTATTTTTAAACCAGCGCTGTCAATAGCTTTTAGAATCCCAATATGGGCAATACCTTTGGCTCCACCGCCACTCAAAACCAATCCTACTTTTGGTCGCTCCTGCGCATTGATGCAATGGATAGCAATCATTAAATAACAAAATATTGGTGCGAATGATTTTTGAAAATATAAATTTATACTCATTGTCTGTTAGAATTAATTTTATTAGATATTCAATTCTTTATTACTATTTGTAACCAAAGTAAAAGTACTAATTTCAATCGAAATATGTGCAGCATTTTTTAGAATCCATCGTTAAAACAAACTATTAAAAAAAATTGAGTGCAATTATTATTTAGTCATTCCTTAAGAACCCACTTTTTGAGTTTTTAGATTTTTTACCAAAAATACATCTGCAAAAATAAGCAGTAAAAATTCGAGCCAAAGAACAATTTGCTCTTTGATTTGGTTGAATCGT
>NZ_JBIKRX010000076.1:0-13308 GCF_044348915.1 Flavobacterium sp.
GCAGCACAAAACTTTGCTAAAATACGCTCAGTCATTGATACAACTATAAAAAATGGCCTAAATGTATTGGAAGCATTGGTAATAATAGCTAAATTTGAGTTTGAATTATAAACTGATTAGTTACTAATGTAATTTTAAAAATTATGAAGAACACCATCAAAAAAGGCTTTTATTTCAAGACCTACGAAGCGCCATTTCAGTCGCCGTTCGATAAACTCTTTGCGATTTTCAAGGAGTTAATCACGCATACCTCAGGCGATTTCGACGAGGCAATTGAATGGTTGCGAGAACTAGACAAGGAATACAAGCTGACCGATTCTGCTTACACCATCGATGATTTTATCGAAGATTTAAATAAAAAAGGATACATCCGCGAAGAACTCAAAGACGATGGAACCTCGGGGATGGGTATCACTGCCAAAACAGAAAGAGCTATTCGGCAACAAGCTTTAGACAATATTTTTGGCAATCTAAAACGTTCTGGGTCCGGGAACCACAAAACAAAACACCACGGAAACGGAGACGAACATACTGGAGAATTTCGTGAATTTCATTTTGGTGATGGCTTAGAACGGATTTCCCTGACTGAAAGCCTACGAAACGCCCAAATCAATAATGGAGTAGCCGATTTTATGTTGACCGAAAACGATTTGGTTGTCGAAGAAACCCAATACAAATCCCAAATGAGCACGGTTTTGATGATCGATATCAGCCATAGTATGATCTTGTACGGCGAAGACCGAATCACACCAGCCAAAAAGGTTGCGATGGCACTTGCTGAACTAATCACGACCCGATATCCAAAAGACACCTTAGATATTTTGGTTTTTGGCAACGATGCTTGGCCCATTGCTATTCGGGATTTACCTTACCTGAAAGTTGGTCCCTACCACACCAATACCGTTGCAGGTCTGCAATTAGCAATGGATTTACTTCGCCGCAAGCGCAACACCAACAAGCAAATTTTTATGATTACTGATGGTAAACCGAGTTGCGTCCGTGAAAAAGACGGCACCTATTATATGAACAGCAACGGTCTCGACGAATACATTGTCGATAAATGCTACAATGAGGCCCAACAAGCACGAAAGCTTCATATTCCCATTACGACTTTTATGATTGCCAGAGATCCTTATTTGCAGCAGTTTGTCAATCGTTTTACCGAAGCCAATCAAGGGAAAGCATTTTACACCGGACTGAAAGGCCTGGGCGAAATGATTTTCGAAGACTATAAAACCAATCGTAAAAAAAGAATTAAATAGTTTACCGTAGAAGTTTCTAAGTGCAAAAACAAAGTCTTTAGGTTAGACTTTGTACTTTTTGCCGTCTCTTCGAGTGGTTTTTAATAGTAATGCGACAGCTTTACTATTAAAAATTGTATCGAGAAGCCTAAAAAGAGTAGCATTCTAAATATATTTTAAAAATAACCATCAGATTAGTATTAAATCGAACTCGTGAAACTTTAATTTAATGACATTGAGTTCGAGCGCAATAAATAAAAATTTTAATAATATCAAACAACATCAATGAACAACATAAAAACACTAGGCGAATTAAAAAAATCAGGATACCAAAGCAAAAGTATCAAAGACGAGTTGCGTCACAATTTACGTGAGAGAATCAAGTCAGGCCAACCCACATTCGAAGGCGTTCACGGATTCGAAAACACGGTTATTCCAGAGTTGGAGCGTGCTATTTTATCGCGTCACAACATCAATTTGTTGGGACTTCGGGGTCAAGCAAAAACCCGATTGGCGCGCAAAATGATCGAATTGTTAGACGAGTACATTCCGTTTGTCACGGGTTCCGAAATCAATGACGATCCTTTGCATCCGATTTCTCGTTTTGCCAAAGATGTAATCGCTGAAAAAGGCGATGCAACACCCATATCTTGGTTGTACCGCAGCGAACGCTTCTTCGAAAAACTCGCCACGCCGGATGTGACTGTTGCCGATTTGATAGGTGATGTAGATCCGATAAAAGCGGCCAATTTAAAACTATCCTATGCAGACGACCGCGTGATTCACTTTGGAATGATTCCAA
This sequence comes from Flavobacterium sp., assembly GCF_044348915.1. Classification (GTDB taxonomy): domain Bacteria; phylum Bacteroidota; class Bacteroidia; order Flavobacteriales; family Flavobacteriaceae; genus Flavobacterium. Next base: position 2,044 of record NZ_JBIKRX010000076.1, read on the forward strand.
GAGCAAATCGAAGTATTTTTGTAATTAACGAATTACCCGATTTACAAGCCCGAATTCAGGTGGCTTTGTTCAATATTTTGCAAGAAGGAGACATTCAAATTCGTGGATTCAAATTGAGAATGCCTCTCGATATGCAGTTTATTTTTACTGCAAACCCAGAGGATTATACCAATCGTGGTAGTATTGTTACTCCGCTCAAAGATAGAATTGGTTCGCAAATCCTAACTCATTACCCAGAAACCATCAAAATCGCCCGAACAATTACCGAGCAAGAAGCCAAATTGGATGCCGCTCAAAGCGATTTGGTCTACGTACCTTCCTTAGCCAGAGATTTATTGGAACAAATCAGTTTTGAAGCTCGTGAAAGCGAGTTTATCGACAATAAAAGTGGGGTGAGTGCCAGATTAAGCATTACCGCTTTCGAGAATTTATTGAGTACAGCCGAGCGTAGAGCCCTGAAATCAGGTGCAGATAAAACCAGCTTGCGATTGTCGGACTTTATGGGAATCATCCCGGCTATTACTGGTAAAGTAGAATTGGTTTACGAAGGAGAGCAGGAGGGAGCTGCCATTGTAGCACAGCACTTAATCGGCGATGCCATTCATACGTTCTTTCCGGCCTATTTTCCTAAAATCGAAAAACTCGAAAAGCAAGGAGAAAAAACACCCTACTCCGATATTTTAGAATGGTTTTTTGCTGAAAGTGGTTTCGAATTGCCAGACGACTGTTCAGATGCTGAATACAAAGCGATTTTGGATGATATTGCTCCACTAGATATTTTAGTAAAAAAATACCAACCACAATTAGAAAAACAGGATCACTATTTCATCAAGGAATTTATTCTTTGGGGATTGGTAGAATATAAGAAATTGAGTAAAGACCGTCTGTTGGAAGGTTATCAGTTCAAAGATTTATACGGAAGTTATATTAGTAAATTGTAAAAATTTTAATAGATTTGATTTTTTCAGATTAATTCTATTCTTTACAATTTTTTCATTCCGACTAAGGAGGGCTCGTGCAAAGCGAACAGCCGAAGCAACATCCTAATTATAGCAACTAATGCCATTCCTCCTTCGTAAGATGACAATAAAACGAGCAAAATTGGTTATCTACCTATAACTACAATTATTTCTTTCTTTTTTTTGGACTTGCAATCAGTAATTCAGCCACAGATTCTTGCCATTTCTTGAGATTAGAATGGTATATTTCTCGGTATTGACTAATGATGTCTTGGTATTTCCTTTGAAAGTCATCGTTCATTTCGTAATTCCAATTGTTGTCTCGGAAAATGGTTTCGAAATTGAAAACATTCCCAGCCAACATTTTATAATCCTCAACCATTTCGAGATGTATTTTGGAATGCAGCAAAGGTTTGATTTCTGATTCGTAAAACTGTAAAGCTGTTTCGTTTATCGCCAGCCCTTTTTCAATCCAATGCTGTTCTAAAGAGTCTTCTTCGTATTTAAAAAAATCAGTAATTAACTTATCCGCAAACCAATCGGGCAACTTGACATTAGGCTTAAATTCGTTCAAATCTGGAGTCAATTGCGAATTTGGAATCATCGAAGAATTGTATAAATACCATTCGGAATCCATTATGAGGAAGATCAGTTTTCGGGTTCTGAGTTTGGCAAGCCAAGTTCGATATCGTACTGGACTTTTAGGAAATAGCCCCGGGTCAAGCACCATTTTGCGTACTTTAGTTCCAATCCGAACTTGAATAATAGGGGCAACGTGATAGCCCCAATCAATGGTTCCGCCAGGAGAGATATTTTTTTTGTCTGCAAATGATATTAATTTCGTACTCGAAGTAGAATAGACCACTGGCGCGAATGCCCAAATTTTGGCGCATTGAAATCCTTTCGATGCTAATAGTAAGCTTATATAATGCGCTATATTATGGCAATTCGCTTGCTGATACCCAAAAGGAATTCCTGATTTCAAAATAGCGGCAAACAAAGAATTCGCTGTATTTAAATCTAGTATCGATGCTTTTCGAGCCGTTAAAAGGGGATGCTTTCTTTTGATGCTTCTTTATTATCTAAATTATTGGACGGGAATTACGTCAACTTCGACTTTTACTTTATGCTCGCCTGAACTGAAAATAATTCCTTTCAGCGGAGAAACATCAGCAAAATCGCGGCCATAAGCGGTTACAATATGCCGTTGTTGTGGAATCATATTGTTGGTCGGGTCAAATTCGCACCAGCCCATATCTGGAATATAAACTGAAATCCAAGCGTGTGAGGCATCAGAACCTTCTAATTTTGGCTTTCCTTTGGGCGGAATGGTTTCGATATAACCACTAACATATTTGGCAGGAATGCCAACGCTGCGCAAACTTGCAATCGCCAAATGAGAAAAATCTTGACAAACACCTTTGCGTTCTTTAAGTACTGTTTTCAGCGGCGTATTCACATTGGTGGAACCCGATTTGAATTGGAACTCTGTATAAATCTTTTTGATTAAATTCAAGACAGCTTCAAAAAGTGATACTTCGGGCATCAAACAGGTTTCGGCAAAAGCGATGATATCGTCATCCCAGCTGATGTATTGGCTTGGTAGTTGATATTGCAATACTTCATTTTTCAAATTGAGATCGGTTTGAAATTTTGTTCGCGCTTCTTCACAACTAATGGTATTAAAAAGTTGGACAGGGTTATTCAAAACTTCGACCTCACTAGATACGGTTACTTTTAGTGATTTATGCGATTCGTGTAGCGAAAAATAATGTTGAATGTTTCCAAAATAATCTGTTCGAGCATATATTTTGCTGGGCTTGGGTTCAATTTCTATTTTGAAATTGCGACAAATTTGTTTCGCCGAATTTCTAGGCTGAAGACACAATATGCTTTGATAATTGTGAACTTCATTGACATAAGTATACAGCGTTTGATGCTTTAATTTATATTTCATCAGTTTCTATATTTTCAAGTGTATCAAAAACAGAATGTTGCATCACAGAATGGTTGAAATACAAACTGGCTAAATTGTTGGAAACATTACAAATCAATTGAAAAACTTGTGCTAAAGTAGCGTCTAATTCAGGACGGAACATCGTTAATTCGTCCACTTGTATTAGGCTGTCAGCATCGATCAGTTTGACAATAGTGCTGGCTTCTAAAACTGATTTTTCTGCAATGCTGAGGCGATTTGGGTCGTTGGTTTTGGGTAATTTTGATAAATACTCCGTCAATGTATCCAATAAAAAAGCAAGTGTATAAGGCAGGTTTTTTTCTAAAAATACCATATTGATAACCGCTTTCAAACTCAAGTGCGATTTGTAAATATTACGATACTGCGACAACAAATGGTGGTTTTCAAGTATGGCTTCCATCAGAAGGATTTCCTCTTCCTCATTCTTTTTGAAATTCAAAGTAGAACGAAAAACGGACAGCAATGATAAAATACGTTCCACATTTTTGCCTGCTTCAAGTAAATAAAAACCATTATCTCTTGGCAAGGTTTCGTAGATGTTTCCGTAAAACGAAAAGAGACGAATATGTAATTTATCTAAACCGTGATTTACATAATTGATGTTATTGGTATTGGTATTTTTCAGCGCAAAAAGGCTGTCTTCAACCAAATTGATAATGCGTCTGGTGTCGTGATTCCATTTTTCACTGACTTGATTAATGGTATTTAATAATGATTGAATGTTATACACTACTGAGCCCACTTTTTTCGGGTCATTAATCAAAAGCAACAGTTCTGAAATGGGGTTTTCATAGATTGCCTCATTATCAAATTCTTCATCCTCTTTGGCTTCTTTTCCGACAAATCCAGGGTAGGTTTGTGTTAAATGAGTTAACGATTTTAATAAAACAACCAAAAACTCCGGTTGTGTATTCCCGTGTTTGGTCACGTTTTCGTTGAGCCTATTGAGAATAATTTTCAAAAAGCTTCGTAACGCCATCGTTCTTTCACACAAACGACCAACCCAAAATAAATTTTCAGCATTTCGACTGGTCAAAGAGTTTTTTAGTTGGTTGCTGGTGTATTTTTTTTCAATAGCCCGTTCTTGATAGGAGATAGGCGTGTCTGAAATAATCCAAGTGTCTTTTGAAATACCTCCAAAACGGTTGGAGATTTCAAACTTTCCTTTGATAGCTGAGCTTCGAGTAAGCCCACCTTGCATTACTTTGTAATCGTCATTGTCTGCAATCAAAAAGGCGCGTAAAACAGCGAAACGAGGTTCAATAACGCCGTTGATAAAGGCGGGAGTGGTGCTCAAACTCACTTCCTCTTGAGCAACAAACTCTTTTGGATTATCGAGAATAAGGTTTTTTAAATTTTCGAGTGCTTCATCGTTCAACGCGCGACCGTAAATAGACCTAAACCCTTGTTTTCTGTTGGTTTTCTTAATGATTAAGCGGGGTAGATTTTCTAAAACAAAGTTTAACTCTTTGGTTTGTCCGCACCACCAAGTCGCGACCGATGACATCAATAAAGGCTCTTTTAGAAGAAATTTACAGGCATTTTGCATAAAAGCCATTAAGCCATAATTCTCTAATATACTAGTTCCAGGTGGATTTACTACAGCTACATTTCCTAAACGAATAACTTGTAATAACCCAGGAATTCCTAGCAAAGAATCACGTCGCAATTCTAAAGGATCGCACCAATTATCATCCAATCTTTTGATGATCACATCTACTCGCTCTAATTGGTCTATCGATTTCAGCCAAACAAAACCATCGCGAACCAACAAATCATTCCCTTGTACTAAAGTGTAGCCTAGATAGGAAGAAAGATAAACGTGTTCAAAATAGGTTTCAGTTCCAGCGCCAGGTGTCAAAAATACGACATTGGGATTTTCATTGCTGTGAGTGCTTAGATTATCAACGGTTTGCTGAAATTGATTAAAGTAGGGAGATAGTCTTTTTCGGTATATTTTTCTATTAAGTTCTGGAAAAATTTTACTCATTACAATTCTATTCTCTAATGCATAGCCAGCTCCAGAGGGAGATTGCGTTCTATTGTCTAACAGCCACATTTTACCGTCAGGCCCGCGAGCCAAATCTACCGCGTAATTCAGTAATTGTTTGTGGTGTTTTTGACGAATATCAAAACAAGGTAAGAGAAAGCCAGAATTATCAAAAACCAATTCAGCTGGGATAATTCCGTTTTTTATTAAGGTTTGAGGACCATAAAGATCTTTTAGAATTAAATCCAACAAGCGAGCTCTTTGTTTCAAGCCTTCTTCTATGGTTTTCCATTCCGATTCGTGAATGAGAAAGGGAATAGGATCTAGCTTCCACGCACGATTGGATTCTTTATTCGAATCGTACACATTATAGGTAACTCCGTTTTCCTTTAATTTTTTAATAATTTCATCGTTGTGCAATTTTAATCCATCGATTCCAATGGTTTCCAAAGTATCAAAAAGCCCTTGCCAATAAGGCTTTATTTCGCCATTTTGGTCAAGTACCTCGTCATAAGAATTGATACTTTCTTTATAAGCTTGGAGTAATCCCAATGAAATATCTTGAATCATTTTTGCTTTTGAATGAATTACGTTCTAGTATAGCCCTGCAAAATACTAATTTTAATGCAAAATACAATTAAATAAACTGTTGCCATTGAAAACTATTTTTTAGCCACCCAATAATGCCTCAAATCCAAAGTATTCGGATACTCAGGATTAACCAACTCTATCGGCGTATCCGGCTTTAAACTAGTTTTATTCTGAGCCACAAACCGCGAAACCGTCGGTGTATCAATAACAGGCGCACTTTGTTCCGTATTGCTAGCAGGCGTATGTCCAAAATCCCAAAAACGACTGATTTTTCTCGACTCGGCTTCATAACTATTCACCGGATAGGTATCAAAACTTCGTCCGCCGGGATGCGAAACAAAATACGTACAACCACCAATTATTTTGTTATTCCAAGTATCAACAATATCAAAAACCAAAGGCACATCCACGCCTATATTAGGATGCAAAGCCGAAGGCGGATTCCAGGCTTTATACCGAATCCCCGCTACATATTCGCCTTTCGTTCCCGTACTGCGCAACGGAATCCTACAACCTTTGCACAACAAAATATGACGATCTGGAATGATACCCGAAATCTTGACTTGTAATCGTTCTAGTGAGGAGTCAACAAATCGAGCGGTTCCATTGCTGGACAATTCTTCGCCCAAAACGTGCCAAGGCTCGATGCCCAAACGGATTTCCAACTGGATGTTATCCACCGTAATCCCTCCGTGATGCGGGAAGCGAAATTCAAAGAAAGGGTCAAACCACGAGATATCAAAATCATAGCCTGCTTCTTTCAAATCATTGACTACATCAATCATATCGAGGTATGCAAAATGCGGCAATAAGAATTTATCGTGTAATTCAGTTCCCCAACGGACTAATTTTTTCTCGTATGGATTTTTCCAAAACTTGGCTACCAAAGCCCGAACCAAAAGGTTTTGCACCAAGTTCATATGTTTGTGCGGTGGCATATCAAAAGCGCGCAACTCTAATATTCCCAACCGTCCTGTAGCTGAATCGGGTGAATACAATTTGTCGATGCAAAACTCAGTTCTATGTGTGTTTCCCGTAATATCGGTGAGTAAATTTCTAAAAATACGATCCACCATCCAAAAAGGAATTTCCTTGCCTTTCGGAATTTGTTCGAACGCAATCTCCATTTCATACAATCGTTCGTCACGCCCTTCGTCAATGCGGGGTGCTTGGCTGGTTGGACCAATAAAAGGTCCTGCAAATAGATAACTCAAGACCGGATGATGTTGCCAATAGGTAATCAAACTACGCAACAAATCAGGTCTTCGCAACAGCGGACTGTCTTCGGGTTTTGAAGCACCCAAAGTCACGTGATTCCCACCACCAGTTCCGGTATGACGACCATCGACCATAAATTTATCGGTGCCCAATCGCGACAGAAAAGCTTCTTCATACAAAGCAGTAGTATGATCGACAATTTCTTGCCACGACTTCGCCGGATGCACATTCACCTCGATAACACCAGGGTCTGGAGTCACCATCATTTTTTCAATTCGGTAATCGGATTGCGGTTGATATCCCTCAATTCTCACAGTAATTTGCAGTTTTTCTGCTGTAGCTTCAACGGAAGCAATCAAATCCAAATAGGTTTCTAAGTAATCCGTTGGAGGTAAGAAAACATAAATAATTCCGTCGCGCTCTTCGACACACATCGCCGTCGAAAAAGTTTCCACTTCAAATAAAAGCGATTCTGATTCTTTGGCTTCTTCGTCTTCCAATTTTGGAGCAACAGTTGCGCGATAATTAGCGGCAGTAGTTCCGTAGCGTTCTTCTAATGATTGATGATAATCGCCCAAAGGAGGCAATTCTTCGAATAAGCTGCGCGAAACGGGTTGCTCTCTTTTGTTTTTGGAGACTTTGGGTAATGATTCTAGCGGGAGACGCAAGCCAATAGGGGAGTTTCCGGGAATCAAATAGCATTGTCCTCTTCTAAATTCCCAAACGCAACTCACCCAATGATGCGATTCGTGAATCCACTTCAAAGGCAACACAAAACCCGAAGGATTGTTCAGGCCTTTTTCTAACAGTTTGGCTAGGGTATGACGCTGCACCGAATCTTTCAGATTCACGGCTAGGGGGTCTAAATTCACCGGCAGTTTTCCTTCTTCCAAAGCCCAATAAATCGGGTCTTCGTAGGTAGGATTAATATTTTTGGTATCAATACCCAAGTATTTAGTCAGTTCAATAGCAAAACGTTCGGCATCGTGAAAACTGAATTTTTTGCCGTCTTCTTTGGCAATTAAAGTATCGTTTTTCCACATTGGTAAACCGTCTTTTCTCCAGTACAATGCATATTGCCAACGTGGGAATAACTCGCCTGGATACCATTTTCCTTGTCCGAAATGAAGCAATCCGCCGTGTGCAAATCGTCCTTTCAATCGCAATGCCAAATCGTAAGCCAACTTTCGTTTTAATGGACCATCAGCGGTAGAGTTCCACTCGGGTGATTCGAAATCATCAATTGAAACAAAAGTAGGTTCTCCACCCATTGTCAAACGAACATCACCTTCGATTAAGTCTTTTTCGACATCGTTACCTACTTTCATTATGGTTTCCCATTGCTTTTCGGTATAGGGTTTGGTTACTCTAGGATCTTCATAAATTCGGGTGACGGTATTGTCAAATTCAAATTCAACTTGACATATTTCTGTAGCACCGGTAACTGGTGCTGCACTTTCATAATCTGGTGTACAACTCAGCGGAATATGACCTTCGCCAGCAAAAAGTCCAGAAGTAGGATCGAGTCCAATCCATCCTGCGCCAGGCAAATACACCTCGACCCAAGCGTGCAAATCGGTGAAGTCTGCTTCAGGACCTGAGGGACCATCCAGCGATTTTACATCCGAGGTCAATTGAACGATATAGCCCGAAACAAATCGAGTGGCTAAGCCTATGCTTCGTAAGCCTTGAACCAAAAGCCAAGCAAAATCACGACAAGAACCGCTTTGAAGATTCAAGGTTTCTTCGCTAGTTTGAACACCGACTTCAAGGCGGATATTGTAATTTAAAGTTTGAAATACCAATTGATTGGCAAATACCAAAAAATCGACGGTTTTTAAGTCCTTTACTTGAGCCAATTGCGCAACGAATGCATCAAATTTCGCACCTGTTTCTTTTACTTCTAAGTAAGGAAATAATTCTTTGAATAGCGTATTTTCATAATTAAACGGAAAGGTTTCAGCATATTCTTCCACAAAAAAGTCAAAAGGATTGATTACTTTTAGTTTCGCAATGACTTCCACTTCAACTCGTAATTCAGTTGTCTTTTCATTAAAAACAACTCTGGCCTGGTAATTTCCGAATGGGTCTTGCTGCCAATTGATAAAATGGTTTTCGGGATAAATCTTGAAGGAATAGCCTTCAATCGCTGTTCTGGAATGTGCCGCTGGTCGGAGTCGAAAAATATGAGGAAACAATTTTACACTACGATCAAATTTATACCCTGTTTTATGCGAAATGGCTATTTTTATGGACATAGAGAAGTGTTTTTAACAACATTAATTTGCAAGTACAAATATTGAAAAAAAATCACTAAATAGCGAATTTATATGATAATAATTCAGTTAAAATAGTTCTCTGTATCTCTAAATGTGTATTTTTTGAATTCTATATTGCGAATAATTAAATTTGACACAAAAAACCAACTTGTTTTGTTGTTATATGGGTCAGTTTAGTTGGGATTTATCGGGATAATCTCGATCAAAAAGAGGGACACGAAGTGCTAGAAACTCATTGCGAAAAATTAGGGGATTTTATCTAAATCTAATTTTAACTGATTGGATTCGATTTTGAGTTGATCAATATCTTTGTATATCGAATCGATTTGCAGTTGCAAGGCATTGAGTTCCTCTTTCTTTTCAGCGGAACTTCTCAATATTTTAAATCCAGACGCTTGGGACAATTTTCTTTTGAGGGTTTCAAGATTCGATTGCGAGATGGCGATTAATTTATCGATCTCTATAATTCTGTCGGTTTTAGCTTCTTTTTGGTCTTGGAGTGCTCTTTCGGCGGCGGCTTTTTCCGCTTCCGCCTGCATTTTCTTTTGCTCCTCAATTTCTTTTTCTTTGAGTTCTAGTTGGTAATTTTCGACTTCGGTTTTATGGTTTTTGATACGGAGTTCTCGACTTCTATTTTCTTGAAGGTTTTTCAAATAGGAGATGCCTGCCAATAGCACAATGGCGGCACAAATGATAAAAAAAGTGGGGCGACTGAGGCCAAAGATTTGTTTTTTGGCTGGTTTAACCGCGGTTTTTTGTGGTTTGGTTTCCTCCTTTTTGATATCCAATGGAGGAGGACTGACCTTAAAAATAGAATCCAATTCCGGTATTTCCCCAGCAAATTTCCATTTTTCCATTCCTTCAAACCAAACCGGAGTTTTAGGCGTAATTTTTTTTGCAATCAATTCTTCAAAATCAAAAGGGCCGCTGCTTTCGGTACCGTCGTGAAGGAAGTATTTTTTCATAAATAAGAGGCTGTAAAATGCTATACAATCGAATTTTTCAAAGCTACAATCATTTTTTGATACTGCAAAATTTCAGCGGGTTTGTACACAAAATGTTTTCAAAAAATATGCTCTGCAAAGGTCAATACAGCCAAATAGTTTACGGATTGTAATTTATATTCCTCTTTATATTTCTTCATCCATTTTTTGATGTTTGGATTTTTATTAATCAATAAATCTTCTGATTAATCCCATTTTTTTAACAAAAAATATAATGCATTGTAATTCAATAGATTTGAGTTATATTTTATAATTTATTGAAAATGATCACATTACATTTGCAATATCCAAATATTGATCTAATATTTGCAACAAATTAATATTATGGATACATCATTTGAACGTTGTGAAAATACAAAAGTGGAGTGGTTAACTCCACCAAATTTAGTGCTAAAATTAGGAAAATTTGATTTAGACCCTTGTAGTCCAATCAATGCACCTTTTTTACACGCAAAAAATAATTTTACAACTTTAGATGATGGTTTATCAAAAGATTGGTTTGGTAGAGTTTATTTAAATCCGCCTTATGGAAGAGGAATGGAATTATGGTTAGAAAAATAAAAATTTCACGGAAATGGTATTGCCTTAATTTTTGCGAGGACTGAAACGAAATGTTTCTTTGAGCATATTTGGAATGATGCGGATGCACTATTAATTGTAAAAGGAAGAATTAGATTTTATCACGTTTCAGGTGTTCAAGCAGGAACTCCAGGCGCTCCAAGTGTATTTATTGCTTATGGAAGAAAGAATGCGTTGGCTTTAAAAAATTCTGGCATTGAAGGTAGGTATTTGGATTTAAAATTATAAGATTTCATAAACAATGAATTCAGCAATATTGAATTCGGCATCAATTATCCAATTATTTTCGATGAGAAGTTTTTTTAAAGCTTCATCCTCATTGGTAACGTCTTCAACAATACCAATTACTTGCATATTATTTACTTCATATAAATCGTTTGGAGCTTCGGTTGTTCCTTCTGGTGTAATAAATATGTATTTTTTCATACTGGTATTTTTTTATAATTTCCTCTTCCGTTAAATTCAATTAATCCTTTATCCCTTAAAAACTGTAATTGTTGACGAATTTTATCCTTGATATGATTATTGTTTGGATATTTAATTTTTTAGGTATAGGCGCTTAGAGCACCCTTGTTATCTATTGATTTTATTGATATTTATTCAAATTTCACCATCTTTTTCATTAACACATCGAAGATTGTCCCCATATTTGACCTTCTATTGTATC
>NZ_JBIKRX010000077.1:0-13284 GCF_044348915.1 Flavobacterium sp.
TAAATAGTACCAAACAATTATATTGTAATCCAACCTAACAAGTCCGTTTGTCACGCTGTAAAGCGTCCCTACTCTTGTGCTTAGCCGACTCCGGCGGACTGACAAATAGCTAAGTTTTTTAGATTATTTCATATTCTTTTAAATATAACCTATTGATAATCAATATTTACATGTAATTTCTGTTAAGGTTACTTTTCCTTTTTGTAAATTTAATGTAAATCGTATCCAAATAGTAATGATTGTATAATGCTCGCTTAACATAGACTTAACATTCCCGCTTTACTTTTGTCAAAAATAAAAACAAACTTCAAAAATGAATACAAAGAAAATTAGAATTGCAGCCCTTTTAGTAGTCGTGATGGCTATTGGATTTTCGTTTACAAGTTTAAACAAAATCACAATTAAGGGTTCGGATACTATGGTGATTTTGTCACAACAATGGGCAGAAGCTTATATGAAAAAACATCCAGAAACAACCATACAAGTTACAGGTGGTGGATCGGGAGTTGGACTTGCAGCATTAATTAATGGTTCTACTGACATTGCTAACTCAAGCCGTCCAATTAAGCCAGCTGAAGTTGAAAAATTGAAAGCAAAATACAATAAAAGTGGTGTTGAAATCGCTTGCGCCAAAGATGGTTTATCGGTTTTCTTGAATAAAGGAAATACAGTATCAGAATTGACTGTTCAACAAATTGGGGAAATATTTTCTGGTAAAATTACCAATTGGAAACAAGTAGGTGGAGCAGATGCAAAAATTCAATTGTACGGAAGAGAAAGTAGCTCGGGAACTTTTGAATTCTTCAAAGAACACGTAGTTAAAACTGATTTCTCTCCAACTTGTCAAACATTGCCTGGAACTGCAGCTATTGTAAATGCAGTGAAAAAAGACAAATACAGCATTGGTTATGGTGGAGCAGCTTACGCAGAAGGGGTGAAAGATTGTAAAGTTAAAAAAGATGCTAAAAGTAAAGGAATTTTACCAACAGAAGCAACAATAAAAAACAAAACCTATCCTATTTCAAGATACTTATATATGTATTTGAAAGAGAAACCAACAGGTGACACAAAAAAATTCATTGATTGGATTTTGAGTCCTGAAGGGCAAAAAATGATTGCAACTGTAGGTTATTTTCCAGTAAAATAAATTAAGTATTAAAAATCCCTCTCTTCAATCGGGAGGGATTTTTATATACACACATATATGAATTCTTAAATCCATTAAATGAATTCTCCAATTCCACTAAAACAAACTTTCACCAAAGAGAGTTTAAAAAAGCAATTCAGACTTTCTGAATTTCTGGCCGAGAAAATCATTTCTTCGGTAGCTTTTCTTTCGATTGCTATAATTTTTCTAATATTTATTTTTGTTTTCAAAGAGTCTTTGCCATTATTCAGTTTTGGCGATAAAGCAAAAGCAAAAAGCGAAATACAAACCACTACAGGAGCCGAAGTTGAAACTTATGGAAGCGAAACTTCTACCGAGGCAAGTGAACCCGAAACTTATGGCGAACCAACCGAAAGTCTGGAACCTGAAAGTTATGGAACTACGACAGAGGATTTGAATCCAGTGGTTGAAGAAACTACTGAGCCAGAAACATACGGAACTGTAACTGAAGATTTAAATCCCGATTCGACAGTGGAAGCTGAGGTGGTCATCGATGAAAAAGTTACTGGCAATAACGAAGGCGCAGACAAAACTTGGAGTACCTTTTTCTCGACAGAATGGGTTCCGGTTTCAGACAATCCGCGTTTCGGATTGATTGCGTTACTGATAGGAACACTAAAAGTCACTATTATAGCAATTCTAATTGCTGGACCTTTAGCTATTTTGGCGGCGGTTTATACCTCTTGTTTTGCATCCAATAGAAGAAAAGAAATCATAAAACCCATTATCGAAATGTTAGCTGCTTTTCCATCTGTAGTTATTGGATTTTTCGCTATGATGGTTTTGGCTACTTTTTTTCAAGATGTTTTTGGGTATGATTCACGATTGAATGCCTTTATTGGAGGAGTTGCAATGGCATTAGCCGCGATTCCTATTATTTATACTATTTCCGAAGATGCTCTTTCGGCAGTTCCTAAAACCTATACTGAAGCTAGTTTGGCATTAGGAGCTAGCAAAGCACAAACCGCTTTTTCGGTGATTTTGCCAGCAGCTACGCCAGGAATTTTTGCGGCCTTGCTTTTGGGTGTGGGGCGTGTTTTTGGCGAAACAATGATTGCACTTATGGCAACAGGAAACGCGGCATTGTTATCGGCAAATCCGTTTGAAAGTGTGCGAACTTTTGCAGCAACTATTGGTTCTGAAATGGCAGAAACCGTTTTTGGAGAAACGCATTATAGCGTTTTGTTTTTTATTGGATCGTTACTTTTCATTTTCTCTTTCATATTAAATGCAGTAGCAGAATTTTATGTAAAAGGGAAATTAATCAAAAAATTCCAAGGTAAATAGATATGGAAAATACAGTTAACATATCGGAAAATCCGTTTGCAAAGACTAGTGGCAAAGGGAAAGATATTAAGGAAACGGCCGTTGTGGGAATTACCCAAATTGCAGTACTTTTAATTATTGCCATTCTGTTTGTCATCTTGGGAATCATCATTTACCAAGGACGTGATAAATTTTCTTGGGAATTCATCAGTTCTTTTCCAACGGACGGAATGACCAAAGGTGGAATTTTCCCTGCTTTGATTGGAACTTTCATTTTAGTAATCGTAATGTCAATAGCAGCGGTTCCTTTCGGGACCATCACTGCGATTTATTTAACCGAATATGCGCACGAAAAATCAAAATTTGCGGCAGCCGTTCGTTTCTCTATACGGACATTGGCAGTAGTGCCTTCGATTATTTTTGGACTTTTCGGATTGGGCTTTTTCATCCAATTTGTGGGAACAGGAATGGATACAGCTTTCAACGGAGGCGAATTGCATTGGGGACAACCTAATATTCTTTGGGCGAGTTTAACAATGGCTTTGTTGACGCTTCCCGTGATTATTGTTTCAGTAGAAGAAGCTCTTAAAACAATTCCTAGAGAATTAAGAGAAGCAAGTTTAGCATTGGGAGCCACCAAATGGCAAACCATAAAAAAAGTAGTTTTTCCGGGTTCTATTTCTGGAATTATGACAGGAACAATTCTTGCCGTGAGTAGAGGTGCTGGAGAAGTGGCACCCATTTTATTTACAGGAGCTGCCTATTATTTAGCGACTTTGCCAGAATCATTGAGCGATCAATTTATGAATTTGGGATATCACGTTTATATTATGTCAACCCAATCTTCGGATGTGGAAAAAACAATGCCGATTCAGTTTGCAACCACATTAGTATTATTAATTCTAACTTTATCACTAAATTTAGTTGCGGTAATCATCCGATCTAGAATTAGAAGAAAAGCGAAATAATTTCCTATAGCGAAACTATATTATTTTAGATATAACAAAAATAAAATGAGAGATATAAAAATACATGTTAGCGATTTGTCATTATACTACGGTGAAAAAAAGGCATTAAATGAAATTTCGATGCAAATTCCAGCCAATAAAGTAACGGCTTTAATCGGGCCATCGGGTTGTGGAAAATCTACTTTTTTGAGATGCATTAACCGAATGAATGATTTGATTCCTAGCGTGAAAATCACGGGAGAAATGCTTGTGGAAGGCGTTGATATTTACGATAAAAACGTGGATGTGGTTAATATTCGAAAAAAAATTGGAATGGTTTTTCAAAAATCGAATCCATTTCCGAAATCCATATATGAAAATGTGGCTTATGGGCCAAGAATTAACGGTCTAAAAGATAAAAGTCAATTAGACGAAATCGTAGAAACTTCTTTGCGTCAAGCAGCTATTTGGGACGAATTGAAAGACAGATTAGGCGACTCAGCAATGGGATTATCGGGTGGACAACAACAACGTTTGTGTATTGCTCGAACATTGGCGGTAAGCCCAGATATTATTTTGATGGATGAGCCAGCGAGTGCTTTGGATCCACTTTCTACTTCTAAAATTGAAGAATTGGTACATCAATTAAAAGAACAATACACCATTATTATTGTTACCCACAATATGCAACAAGCGGCAAGAACCAGTGATCATACGGCCTTTTTCTATATGGGTGAGTTGATTGAAATGGGAAAAACAAATGCTATTTTTACCAAGCCAGAAAAGAAACAAACCGAGGATTATATCACGGGACGATTCGGATAATCATTGTATCTTTGCATTGTTAAAATTTTAAATACTAGAAAATGACACATTTTATGATAGAGCTAGATAAACTCCAAAGTGTATTGGTAAAAATTGGTACTCTTGCTGTGGGACAAGTAGCAGAATCAGTTAAAGCATTACTTTTTGAACCAATACAAGGTAAAGAAGTACGCAAAATAGAATTGAAAATAGATAAACTAGATGTCAAAATCGACGAAATTTGTCAAAGTATATTTGCTTTACAACAGCCTGTTGCTTCGGATTTGCGTTTTATTATGTCTTCGCTTCAAATTAGTAATGAGATTGAAAGAATCGGAGATTTGTCGATGAGCATTATCAAAAGATCTAAAAGCATCAAGGAAAAGCACGATTTAATTGCGAAGTTTGAAATTGCCGACTTTACTAAGGAGGTTGAATCGATTGTGCGCAAAACCAATGAATGTCTTGTTTCAAAAGATGAAAAAGCAATTTCGGAAATTTTGTTGTTGAACAAAACCATCAAAGTCAATGGAGATCTGATTATCGATAAGATTATTGAAGAGATGAAATCACATTCGAAAGTAGTGGTTTCGGGAACTAATTTGGTTATTGCTCTAAAACATTTAGAGCGCATTACCGATCATTGTTCTAATGTTGCCGAGTATATTTATTTTGTGGTTAATGCTAAAATCATCAAGCACGACAAATACGAAGATTTAAACCTTGATAAAATAGAGGAGTAAATAATACTATTTTTAGATTTATAAAAGCAGTCAAATTACTATTTGGCTGCTTTTTTCTTATCGTCTCGCCAAGTGATGTGTCCTAGAATGGCATTGAAAAAGTAGAAAACATATTTTGCAGTATTGGCAATATTCATTTGCATAATATTTTGAACCATTTTGGTTAAATTATATACTTGCCACATAAACCAATTGTCAGGATACATTCGAGCCATATTGAAAGTCCCTCCAAAAGTTAACCCTGCTGGAATTGAAACTGCAAAAAATAATTTCCAATCAATGGGTTTATCCGATAAATAGCGGAAGGCGATGTAGTTTAATAGGAGAGAAAAAACAAAACCGAGAATTAAATTTCTATAAAAAATAAAATCTACAGAACGAAGTACTTTGCTTTTCTTCCAAGCTTTGAAAACCAAAAAATTTCCAACAAAGGTGATAGGATAAGTCAAAATGGCACCAATATTTCCGAGCAAATAGTCGATAGATCCACTCAAGAAGGTATTACAAGTAGATAAAATATTGCCAAAATTATTTTTCTTGGTTACCAATCTGTTTCCAATCATAGAAAGACTGGTGTTTAGAATTGAAAGATAACCCAAGTAAAAAACGTAATGCTGCTGCTGGAAAGTAAAATTGAAAACGGTTTTTTGGTATTCTAAAACAATTGAAGCCGAGATTACAATGATTAAACCAATTATATCCAAATAATTGCTATTGGTTATCGATTTAATAGTTTTTATCGATTTTTCAGAAAGTGAAAGCGAGTTCATTCGATATTCGATTTAAATTTTATAAAAAAAATGCACCGAGCCTGCAGCTCTTTAACGTAATATCGCAGTTCTGTAGGAACGACATATATTGTAGCAACGGATTTTAATCCGTTGGATTTAGGAAATTATAATCCGTTGAAATGTATATAAAAAACAAAGAACTTTTTTTTAATTCATTCAAGATTTGACAACTTTTAAAAAGTTGTCAAATCTGCATAGTCTAAATTATTAGCAATTACGACTGCCAACTAAAACCTGCAAGCTGAACACTATTTTTTAATGTGCTTCCAACCAATTTTTGCCCATTCCAATTTCAACATCTAGTGGAACATCCATTTTAAAAGCATTTTCCATTTCGTGTTTGATCATTGGTTGAATTTTTTCGAGTTCCGAGTTGTGAACATCAAACACCAACTCATCGTGAACTTGCAACAACATCTTCGATTTCCAATTCTCCGTAGTTAGTTTCTTGTGGATATTAATCATTGCAATTTTGATGATATCGGCGGCAGAACCTTGAATCGGGGCGTTTACCGCATTTCGTTCGGCACCGCTTTTCACCATCATATTAGCAGAATTAATGTCTTTCAAATAACGTCTTCTTCCTAAAACCGTTTGTACATAACCGTGTTCTCTTGCAAAATCAACCTGATTGGCCATATACGATTTTAGTTTTGGATAAGTCGCATAATAAGCATCAATCAATTCGGCACTTTCTTTGCGCGAAAGTGATGTTTGATTTGAAAGTCCAAAAGCAGAAACACCATAAATGATTCCGAAATTCACCGTTTTGGCATTGCTACGTTGTTCTTTGGTTACGTCGCCCAAAGGAACATTGAATACTTTTGCAGCCGTACTTTTGTGAATGTCTTCGTTGTTTTGAAAGGCTTTAATCATATTCTCTTCGCCAGATAAAGCCGCAATAATTCGCAATTCTATTTGTGAATAATCGGCAGAAATCAAGCTGTAATTTTCGTCGCGAGCAATAAAAGCTTTTCGGATTAATCTTCCTCTTTCAGTACGAATCGGAATGTTTTGCAAGTTGGGGTTATTCGAACTCAACCGACCCGTTGCGGCAACAGTTTGCATATAATCGGTGTGAACGCGACCAGTTTTAGCGTCAACTTGATTCGGCAACGCGTCAATATAAGTGCTTTGCAATTTCACCATTTGGCGCCATTCGAGAATGTCTTTTACGATGGGATTGTCTTTTTCTAAATAACTCAATATTTCTTCACCAGTGGCATATTGACCGGTTTTGGTTTTCTTTTGTTTCGCTCCACCAATTTTTAATTTGTCAAATAAAATGTCGCCGAGTTGTTTTGGCGAAGCCAAATTGAATTTTTCGCCAGCGGTTTCATAGATTTTTTGTTCCAAGGCAGCACTTTCTTTTGCCATTTCAACCGACATTTCTTTTAGGAACGGAACATCCAGATTAATTCCTTCCAATTCCATTGCTGCTAAAACCGGAATTAGTGGAATTTCGATTTCATCAAACAGTTTTTTGGTTTCGACTTTGTCGAGAATCGGGCTAAAATTTTGTTTCAATTGATAGGTAATATCGGCATCTTCGGCGGCGTATTCTTTGATGTCTTCCAAAGCTACATCTCGCATCGATTTTTGATTCTTTCCTTTTTTACCAATTAAATCTTCAATGGATTTTGGTGAATATTTTAAGTAAGTTTCACTCAAAACATCCATATTGTGACGCATATCGGGATTAATCAAATAATGCGCAATCATCGTATCGAATAGTTTTCCTTTAATTTGAACGCCGTAATGAGACAGAATTTTTAAATCGTATTTGATGTTTTGACCAATTTTTTCGATGGTTTCACTTTCGAAAAAAGGTTTGAATTTATCCACTAAAACTTGTGCTTCTTCCTGATTTTCGGGAAACGGAACGTAAAAAGCTTTTCCTTTTTCGAATGAAAATGACATTCCAACGAGTTCGGCATTCAGGGCATCAATTCCCGTAGTTTCGGTGTCAAAACAAACCGAAGTTTGATTCATCAAGTTTTGCAACAACAATTTCACCGCAAAATCTCCTTGGATACTTTGGTAAAAATGCTCCGTGTTTTCTAATGTTGCATAATGCGAACTCGATTGTACTTCGCCACTTTCTTCATCCGAAAAACCAAACAAATCAAATTGATCTTCATTTGTTTTTTTAGCGGGTGCTTTTTTGGCTGGCTCTGGTATCTCGCTGGGAGTTCCGTTTCCGTTAGTATCTATTTCGTCGTATTCTTTTCCGGTTCCAAAATATTTATCAAACTGCGCTTTCATTTGGCGGAATTCCAATTCCTGAAATAATTCG
The DNA here is from genome assembly GCF_044348915.1 of Flavobacterium sp. GTDB lineage: Bacteria > Bacteroidota > Bacteroidia > Flavobacteriales > Flavobacteriaceae > Flavobacterium. The sequence continues at coordinate 8,016 of NZ_JBIKRX010000077.1, forward strand.
TCTGTTTTTTCAACATCAGGTTTTGATAGTTCGTAGTCTTCGGCATTGAAAGTCACGGGACAATCCAGCAGAATGGAGGCTAATTTTTTGGATAACAAGCCCAATTCGGCGTTGGCTTCGATTTTATCTTTTATGGCACCTTTCAATTGATGTGTATTGGCTAATAGATTTTCCATGGAGCCATATTCTTTCAGGAATTTCTTGGCCGTTTTTTCGCCAACACCTGGTAATCCCGGGATATTATCGGCAGCGTCGCCCATCATTCCCAGAAAATCAATTACTTGTTCTGGGCGCTCAATTTCGAATTTTGCCAAAACTTCAGGAATCCCCCAAATTTCGATGTCATTCCCCATTCGGGCAGGTTTGTACATAAAAATATTTTCTGAAACCAATTGGGCAAAGTCCTTGTCTGGAGTCACCATAAACACTTTATAATCCTCTTTTTCAGCTTGTTTTGCCAGCGTCCCAATCAAATCATCGGCTTCAAATCCTGCAACCTCTATAATAGGAATGTGCATGGCCTTTAATAATTCTTGAATGTAAGGAACGGCAATTTTTATAGCCTCGGGAGTTTCGTCGCGATGGGCTTTGTATTCCTGATACATTTCATATCGATAATCACTTCCACCTTTGTCGAAAGCCACAGCCAGATGGTCGGGTTTTTCGCGTTTGATCACATCCATCAAGGCATTCATAAATCCCATAATGGCCGAAGTATCCATTCCTTTCGAGTTGATTCTTGGATTTTTGATAAAAGCAAAATAACCACGAAAGATTAAAGCGTAAGCATCGAGCAGGAAAAGGCGTTTTTGTGACATATAACTATTTTTTGAGGTGTAAAAATAACAAACAAATCTTCATTTCTCGAACTAATTTTTTCTTTAAGAAGTTTTTCGATTCGCTGCGCGGATCTTTTTTTAAAATTGGATTATGCATAGTGCTTATTTCTTCATCAAAATAAAAAATAGCTACGCCATTTTATTCCTAGGCAAATTAATTTCGTGTTCTTGCGGATAAGGGGCGCGTTGTGTTAAGCTTTTGTCTTCGCGAAGTTGTTCTGTAGCTTTGAATTGCAAGGTATTTGCGTTTGAATAGCGAGGGTCTGGCACAAAAGGCATCTTAGCCATTTTTGAAATGGTTATGGTTGGGAAATGGTAATCTACTTCGACTGTGCCTAAAAGTAAATAACATCCTCCTCCCTTGAACGAGTAGTTTATGAGACTTTTAGGAAAGTGTGCGGTATCAAAATAATCGCCGTTACAATCTATCCAGGTGCCAAAAAACATCATCCCCATTTTGGTAGGTACTTGTTTTATAGAGACTAAATAAGCCAAGAGTTTGACTTCTTTTTTTAGATAATCAGTAAGATTTTTTGCAACAACCACACTTTGATAGTTTGTTTGTAGCAAATCAAAGGGTGAACAAGATACGGGAAAACCTAGAATTTCTATTTCGTCGAAAGCGTCTTCAAAAAAAGAGCGTTCTACAATAGGTAGTTTGAACTCTTTTATGGGTTCTTGCAATAACAATGAATTTGTGTTTTCGATTTTGAAATTGACCAACAGCATTCGAGCTATAATAATCAATTGACTTTTTGTTTGAGCTGTAAATCGAAAGGCACCGATAAAAATTAAGGTTTGAATGCTTTCTAATCCCACTTGAATTCGGTTGATGAAGTCTTCTAGGGATTTAAAATCTCCATTTGAACTGCGCTCTTTAATGATGGTGTCAATCAAATCAGCATTCAAACTTTTAAGCTGCATTAAACCCAAATAGATATCTATTCCATAAACCGTGGTTTGATACATACTTTTGTTAATGCACGGATTGTGAATTTTTGCACCCGACATTTTGGCTTCGTGAATGTAAATTTCGGGTCTGTAAAATCCGCCTCCGTTATTGATCGCCGCCACCATAAATTCGATACCATAATAGGCTTTTAGGTATAAGCTTTGGTAGCTTTCTACGGCATAACTCGCAGAATGCGCTTTGCAAAAGGAATAGCCAGCAAAACTTTCTATTTGCCTATATACTTCTTCACTCAGTTTTTCTGAGTGTCCTTGTGCTTTGCAAGAAACAAAAAACTGGTCTTTTACTGATTGTAATTCTGCTAAGGAACGTCCTTTTCCGCTTATGGCTCTTCTAAGGATATCGCCATAAGCAGCAGTCAACCCGCCATAATGTAAAGCAATTTTTATTACATCTTCTTGATAGACCATAACGCCATAAGTTTCGCCCAATTGCTCTTTGAAAACATCGTGAAAATATTCAAACTTATCAGGATGGTTGTGTCTGAAAATGTATTCGCGCATCATTCCGCTTTGCGCCACTCCGGGGCGAATGATACTTGATGCCGCCACTAAGGTTTTGTAATTATCGCATTTGAGTCTTCGTAGTAAACCGCGCATTGCGGGACTTTCTATATAAAAGCAACCTAGCGTTTTGCCAATGCTTAAAAATTCATTGCATTTGGGTTCGTTTTTGGATAAGGAAATGTCTGTAATGTCAATTTTAATGCCTCGGTTTTGCTCAATAATTTTCACAGCTTCATCGATAGTGCCTAAACCGCGTTGGCTTAGAATGTCGAATTTTTCGAATCCAATATCTTCAGCTACGTGCATATCAAACTGTACAATCGGAAAGCCTTTTGGTGGCATTTCTAAAGCGGTGAAATTGGTAATGGGTTCTTCAGAAATTAGGATGCCGCAAGAGTGCATACTTCGTTGATTAGGATATTTTTCGAGCATCATACCGTATTCTTCGACGTAATTTACGATTGAATTTTTATCGATTGTTTTTCCTTTTGATTTTGCCAAATCGTCTAATTCCTCTTTGGCTAAGCCAAAAACTTTACCTACTTCTCTAAAAATAGAACGGTATTTGAACTGTACATTGGTGCCGCAAAACGCCACGTGATTGGGGTCAAAACGTTTAAAGATATAATCGAGAATAAAATCACGTTCTCTCCAAGACCAATCGATGTCGAAATCGGGTGGAGATTTTCGGTTTTCGTTCAGGAAACGTTCAAAATACAAATCCAACTCAATAGGGCAGATGTCGGTAATTCCTAAACAGTAACTCACAATACTATTGGCTCCACTGCCACGACCCACGTGCATAAAACCTTGACTTTTGCTGTATTGAATAATGTCCCAAGTGATGAGGAAATAACCGCTAAAATTCAAATCGTTGATGACTTTGAGTTCTTTTAGGACTCTTGCATTGGCTTCTTTATTGTTATTTCCGTAACGTTTTGTGAGTCCGCTTTTGGCTAAATTTTCCAATAGTAAGCGGTCGCCTTCTTTGCTTTTGGTATAGAATTTCTTGTTTCGAGGTGTGTTGAATTCAAATTCGAAATTACATTGGTCAATGATAGATTCTGTGTTCTTGATGATTTCGGGATAGTCATTATATTTTGCAATTAAATCATCAGTAGGAGTCATTATTTCTGATTTCGAACAGGTGTCGGCTTCGGTTAGTTTTGATAATAAAGTATTGTTGTCGATAGCGCGGAGAATTCTATGTAAATTGTATTCTTTCTTGGTTCTGAAGGTCACCGATTGTAGAATAACCGCTTTCGAGATTTTATCTTTCCATTCTGTTTTGAATAATTTGATGATTTCCTCTGGGCGAATGCCTATGTATTCGAAATGGCGTAGTTGGGCTGGGCTATTTTCTATGGGATAAATAACTAGTACATTTTCGAATTCTGGTGCGGCATTAGGCAAGTTGGTTTTGTCGAGATTGTGCTTGGTCAATAGTCGGCACATTTCGCCGATGCCTTTTTGGTTTTTGGCTAAGCCAATGAAAAGGAGCTGGTTGTTTTGACGGAATTCCACTCCGACGATGGGTTTTATATTCGCTTCTTTGCACTGTTTTGTAAAGTCATAAATACCCGTAACCGTATTGATATCGGTCAGTGCCAAAGATGGTAACTCACAAGATTTTGCTTGTGCAACGAGCTCGTTTAAAGGAATCGTGCCGTAACGTAAACTATGATAGGAATGACAGTTGAGGTGCATTGTAATTTATGATTGCAGATTGCTTCGCCTGTTCGAGCAAAGCTCTCGGGTAACGATTTTTGATTTTTATGATTGTTCGCTATGCGAACCAGCAACTTAATAATGGTACGCGGATTTAATCTTTTTAGGTTTAATTCTTCGAAGCTCTGCTTCGTTTTTTTTTGCCACAGATTCCACAGATTCCACAGATTTTTGTTAAGTTTTATTCGTCAGAATGGCAAAATCATCGATAAAATTCTTTAACTTTATGACATTGAGCTTTGCTCCGAGGCAGTTTATTGAAATCTGTGAAAATCTGTGGAATCTGTGGCTGAAAAAATATGTTAAATATTCTTTTTCTAAATCTAGTTTCGTCATATTATTAATTTTTGAATTTATAATTCTTGTTGTTACTGCTACACTTGCGTTAGGGATAGAGTGGAGCTCTTTTTAGGGTTGGCTTTTTTTGCCAATCCTAAAAAAGCGGGAACGGTAGCCCGACCCAGAGGGGAACGCCCCAATTATTTTCACTTTATTTTTTGTTTAATAATACTGCCGGAACACCTAGAAACGGCGTCGTACCCAAATCGGTTTTTGATTCGATCGATGGCTTGGTATAGCGATAACATTTCGGTGGTGTCCTCGAACATATTGATTTGATAGGTGCCGCGAACCAAGCCTGTAAACCGAATTCCGACTAATCGCAAACGCATTCTTCGGGTGTATAATTTTTCGAAAAGTTCCGATGCTGTTTTGCCCAAAAGATGATCGAATGAGGTGTAGGGGATTTTGAGTTGCTTGGTCTCGGTGTCGAAATTATTGTATCGGATTTTGAGGACTACCGTAGAGGCCAAAAAACCTTCTGTTCGCAGTTGATAGGATAGTTTTTCGACCATTCCGGTAATCAACGATTTGATGAGAAAAATATCGGTGGTGTCTGTTTCAAAAGTATGCTCGGTCGATATGGATTTCCTTTCGCTGTAGGGTTCTACGGGATTGTTGTCTATTCCGTTGGCTTTTTTCCAGATTTCGACGCCATTCTTCCCGATCATTTGTTGCAGGACTTCGACAGGCATTTCAGACAGTGTTTGGATGTTTCGAATGCCAATTCTTGATAATAACTGAAAAGTGACGTCGCCAAGCATCGGTATTTTTTGGATGGGTAGCGGATTCAGAAATGGTTTTACGTTTTTTTCTGTGATTTCAAATTTGCCCAATGGTTTGGCTTCGCCGGTTCCTATTTTTGAAACGGTTTTGTTTACGGAAAG
>NZ_JBIKRX010000021.1:0-40547 GCF_044348915.1 Flavobacterium sp.
GCCCATAAGGGACTTGCACCCTCTAGAAAAATAACACTCCATAATTTTGATTCTTAATCCGAAATTTGTATTTTCGAATTTTCCTTCGACACTACAGAGTGTGTCCTGCGGATGCAGGGCACACACACAGGTTTTGCAAGATTGCGGGTTTTGGGCTAAATTTAAAGTCGGTTTTGTATCTTTGAGTTCTGTGTTTAACCGAAAGTTTCGGCTTCTTTAGTCCGCAACCTCGCAAAGCCTGGGAACGTTAGCGGTAATGGCAAGATCCGAAACAGACAGACAATTTACAATGACAGAAAAAACGCTAATCAAAAATATAAGCATCGTAAATGAGGGACAAATAACCGTTGCTGACCTACTTATTGAGAATGGTTTAATTCATTCAATCGGACAACTAATCGACCACAAAAATGTAAAAGTAGTTGACGGGACAGGCAAGTATTTATTTCCAGGTATTATAGACGGACAAGTTCATTTTCGTGAGCCTGGTTTAACACATAAAGGCGACCTTTACACAGAAAGTAAAGCTGCTATTGCTGGCGGTGTGACTTCTTTTATTGATATGCCAAATACATTTCCGAATGTATTAACAATTGACATCTTAAATGAAAAATATCGAATTGCATCTGAAAAATCTATAGCCAATTTCGGTTTCTTTTTAGGTGTGAATGGCGACAATCTTGACGAAGTTATTAAGCTTGACACATCCAAACTTTTAGGCGTTTCAGATGACGGACTTTACTTCACAAAAAAAGGCAACCTCCTTGCCGACAATCCAGAAACGATGGAAAAACTTTTTGCAAACTGCAAATCAATCATCGCCATTCATTCTGAAAAAGAACAAATAGTTGAAGAGAACGAAAACATATATCGTGAAAAATATGGAGAGAATGTGCCTATTGAATTTCACCCAATTATTAGAAACGAAAAAGCTTGTTATGAAGCAACCAAAAGAGCAATTGACATAGCCAACAAACATAAAGCTCGACTTCACATTCTGCACCTGACGACTGAAGCAGAAACACATTTATTTAGAAATGACATTCCTCTAAAAGAGAAAAATGTAACAACCGAAGTTTCGGTTCATCATTTGTGGTTTTCTGACAAAGACTACGCGCGTTTGGGAACTTTAATAAAATGGAACCCCGCGATAAAAACTGAAACGGACAAAAAAGGACTTTTAACAGCTTTGTTAGACGATAGAATAGACATCGTAACTACAGACCACGCACCTCATACATTGGACGAAAAACAAAAACCCTATTTTCAATCAATGTCGGGGGCACCTATAATTCAACATTCTTTAAACATTTTGCTTGAGTTCTACAAACAAGGACTTATTTCATTAGAGAAAATCGCTGAAAAAATGTGTCATAATCCAGCAACACTTTACAGCATAGAAAAACGAGGTTTCATACGAGAGGGTTACTTTGCGGACTTAACTATTGTTGACTTAAATTCAAGCTGGACAGTTGATAAGACTAATATTTTATCCAAATGTGGTTGGTCGCCATTAGAAGGAACAACTTTTCAAACAAAAGTGACCCATACATTTGTAAATGGTAATTTAGTTTATGACAATGGAAAATTTGACGAAACAAAAAAGGGATTAGCGCTAACGAAATCAAAATAATTTAAAATAAAAATGTTTCAAAACAGAAAAATAATCATCGCAACCAAGCACCAAAAAGAGCAAGTGATTGCACCAATTCTCGAAAAGGAAATAGGAGTAAGTTGTTTTACAGATGAAACTTTTGATACGGATGCTTTGGGAACATTTACAGGCGAAGTAGAAAGAGAACTTGACCCTATTTCAACGGCAAGAGAAAAATGTCTGCGAGCAATGAAGGCAAACAATTGTGATTTAGGAATTGCAAGTGAGGGTTCATTTGGTCCTCACCCATCGATGTTTTTTGTAAGTGCTGACGATGAATTTTTAATTTTTATTGACACAAAAAACAACTTAGAAGTTATAGTTAGAGAATTAAGCACCTCAACCAATTTTAATGGTAGACAAATCCAAACTCAAAAAGAACTTTTTGAGTTTGCCGAACAAGTTGGTTTTCCAGCACACGGTTTAATTCTTAGAAATTCAAAAGATGAAAATACGGATATACATAAAGGGATAACCGAAAGTGAAATTTTGCAGAAATCATTCAACCATTTTTTCTCAAAATACAATTCAGTTTATGCAGAAACGGATATGAGAGCTATGTATAACCCTACACGAATGAGTGTGATTGAACAAGCAACACAAAAACTGGTGAAAAAAATTAAATCAACTTGCCCTCAATGTCAAACACCAGGTTTTGGAATAACAGACGCTAAAAAGGGACTTGAATGCAGCTTGTGTGGTTCACCGACAAACTCAACACTAAGCTATATTTATGTCTGCCAACAGTGCAAATTCACAAAAGAAGAAATGTATCCAAATAAAAAAACAACCGAAGACCCAACGTATTGCGACTATTGTAATCCATAAAAGAGATAATATTGACACACAGGACAGAATACACAAATAGCAGAACGAAAGACAAAGCCACAGCCGATAACAGCACCTACAAGAAATTGGCGGTTCAGTTGCAAGTGAGCCTCTTTTTTTTGGAGTAGATTTTCATTGGTTTTTCGGTGTTTTCCTTCACTTGTGAGCATAAAATCCCTTACCCATAAATTAGTTTTTACAGGGAATAGAGCTTTGGCTATCGCCAAGATACCAAGTCGGCGGACCACGCTGGTCGAAAACCGCTATTCGGTGCAAATTGCCCGTTTTACAACAAGGACATTTGGGCAAAAAAGGCTTCTTTTCGCGTTTTTCTAGCACTTTTACTTCGAGTTTCTCCTGCAAAAGTTTGAGCTTTTCTCGCTTCCAAAGCCTGTCCCGTTTTTACGGGATGCTACTCAAAAAACCATAAATCGCACTATTTTATTGTTATGCCGTTGAATTATTCATTCCGAACAACAATTGTCGTAAACTACACTTTTTAAAATTAGAATTTAATTTTGGTTAAAAACGACAAGACGATCGAACAAAAAACTTTCTCTAAAGCTTTTACTCTAAACACTTTCGCAAACAACAACTGCATACTTTAGCCCAAAAACTATAATTGCACGAGGCTTCTTTTTTTGACACTTCTTAAATTAAAAGATTCTTAACGAATAAGACTTTTCAATACATTTACCTTCGATATTTTCAAAAATTAGTAACTATTTGATTTGAAAGTCTACATTGCTAAGCATAAATGAATGTCAAAAGAAACTCGCCGACCAACATAAAACAACTATAAATAAGAGAATTCCTTTGAATTTTGACCAACCTTTACTATCTTTCGCATTCAAAAAAAAACGAACCCTTAAACATTCAAAAAATGTTAGAAGAAAAGAATGATAACCTGCTTGAAGCAGATGGAAATTTAGAAAACAATTCGATTGAAATCCTACAATCTGAAGTCGAACCTATTGATGAAATCGAAGCTGCTGAAACTAGCACAATCGATTTGGCAATTGAAAATACTGAAACCACTTCAGAACCTGCTGAAGCAATAGAAATTGAAGCGCCAATCGTTGAAGTAATCGCTGTTTCAGATGAAATTGAAGCTACAACTCCTACTGAAGACGCCCCCTTTGAAACCATCGTCCCGGAAGCAGCACCAATTGCTGATCCGATAGTTTCGGAAACTGAAACTATCATTGAAGCCATCGTTGGCACTAATGCCGAAGAAAGCGAAGACGAAACCCTAAAAGAACGCCACGATATCCCAATGTTGAATTATGATGCGCTTTCCTTGGAGTCTCTTATCACCGAATTGAAAAGTTTGGTTACCAATGAAAAAGTGATGTCGGTAAAGGATCATGTTGAGGAAATAAAAAAATCATTCTTAGCCAAATACTACCACCTTCTTGAAGAGAAAAAAGAAGAGTTCTTAGCAGAGAACACGAATCCTACTGAGGAATTCTCATATCATTCGCCCTTGAAATCGCAATTTGACCAATACTATACCTTGTTCAAAGAGAATAAAAACGCTCATTTCAAAAGTTTGCAAACCAATCTAAAAACAAACTTAGAAAATAGACTTGCAATCGTCGAAGAATTGAAAGAGCTTATCAATCCGCAGGAAAACATTAAAGATACTCTGAAACACTTTAATGAATTAAGAGAGCGTTGGAAAAATGCCGGACCAATTCCGAAAGACAAATACAACCACGTTTGGAATAATTATCATTTTCACGTTGAAAATTTCTACGATTATTTACATTTAGATCGAGAAGCTCGTGACCTTGATTTCAAACACAACCTAGAACAAAAACAAAAAATCATAGCCCGAGTTGAAGAATTGGTAAACGAAGCTGATATCAACAAAGCGTTTCGAGAATTGCAGGATTTACATAAAATATGGAAAGAAGAAATAGGCCCTGTTTCGAGAGAACATCGCGATGAAATCTGGAATAAATTTAGCGATTTGACCAAACAAATGCACGACAAACGTGAAGTTTTGTTTGAAAAAATGAGAGGAACCGAGCTTGAAAATTTAGAAAAGAAAAAAGAAATCATTGCCAATATAGAAGTTTTGGCAACTGAAAAAGTCAATGCGCACGCGCAATGGCTACAACAAATAGAAAAAGTAGAAGCTTTGAGAACTGCTTTTTTCGCAGCTGGAAAAGTACCATCAGAAATCAACGAAGAAACTTGGGCGGCTTTTAAAACGGCTGTTAGAAATTTTAATTCTTTCAAAAATTCATTCTACAAAGACATTAAAAAAGACCAAAACAATAATTTAAGTCGTAAAACAGCGCTTGTTGCCAAAGCCAAAGAACTTCAAGAAAGCACTGATTTTGCTATTACCACTCCTATAATGAAACAAATTCAAGAAGAGTGGAAGCAAATAGGTCACGTTCCTAGAAAATACTCTGATAAAATTTGGATCGAGTTTAAAGACGCTTGCAATCATTATTTTGACAAATTAAAAGAGCAAAAAAATGAGGAGAATAGCGAGGAAATCCAAGCATTCGACGGCAAGAAAGCCTATCTCGAAACATTGAGAGAGTTCCAAATGACAGGTGATCACAAAACCGATTTAGATGCTATAAAATTACACATCGAAACATGGAAAAAATTCGGAAAAGTACCATTCAGTCGAAGACATATCGAAGGAAAATTCAACAAGTTGCTCGATGCCTTGTTTGAAAAATTAAGTTTGAGCAAAAAAGAATCTGAAATGATGCGTTTCTCAAACCGTATGGATCAATTATCAGAGAATAATGATACTCGAAAACTTGAAGGAGAGAAAATTTTCCTAATGCGTAAAATCGATGAAATCAAAAACGAAATATTCCAATTAGAAAATAATATTCAGTTTTTCACCAATACACGAAATGCTAAAAAAGAAAATTCTATTGTGCTTGAAGTTCGAAAAAACATTGAAAAGCACAAGGAAGAAATGGAACTTTTGAAGGATAAACTCAAACAACTAAGGAAGTTGAACGACGCCTAAAACAAATAAATGATAGTGAAATCACCTCATTCAAAATTAAATGAATGAGGTTTTTTTTTGCATAAAAATGGAATATGATAATTATCATTTTAATTTTAACAATTGCATACTACTTTTGATTATTGAAAAATAACATTTTCTATGAAAAATTCAATCCTACAAAAATACAATGTCCCCGGACCAAGATACACTAGCTATCCAACTGTCCCTTACTGGGATGAGTCTGATTTTACTTATCAAAACTGGATTGATACTTTAAAAAGATCTTTTACAGAAAGCAATTCGAAAGAAGGACTAAGTTTATACATCCATTTACCTTTCTGCGAAAGTATGTGCACTTTTTGTGGCTGTAATAAACGAATTACTAAAAACCACGATGTTGAACATCCGTACATCGAAGCTATTCTAAAAGAATGGACTTTGTACTGTAACATTCTTGAAGAAAAACCAATCATCAAAGAAATTCATTTGGGTGGTGGAACGCCTACTTTTTTCTCTACAAAAAATCTAGAGGATTTAATAAATGGTATTTTCTGCTATGCTGAGAAAGCGAAAGACTACGAATTTAGTTTCGAAGGCCATCCTAATAATACGTCTCGTGCTCATTTGCAGAAATTGTATGATTTAGGTTTCAGAAGAGTGAGTTTTGGAGTGCAAGACTATTCCGAAAAAGTTCAAAAAGCGATCAATCGAATTCAACCTTTTCATAATGTGGCAAAAGTTACCTTTTGGGCAAAAGAAATTGGTTATACTTCTATAGGTCACGACATAATTTTTGGCTTGCCATTTCAAGAAATAGATGATGTTATTGATACCATCGAAAAAACAAACTCGTTGCAACCCGATCGATTGGCTTTCTATAGTTATGCTCACGTGCCTTGGATAAAAGGCAATGGACAACGCGGTTTCAATGACGAAGATATCCCTAAAGACGAAACCAAACGTAAACTTTATGAAGTGGGCAAAGATTTGCTTTTCGAAAATGAATATTACGAAATAGGTATGGATCATTTTGCACTTAAAAGCGATAGCTTGTATGACTCTTTCGATAAAGGACAATTACACCGTAACTTTATGGGTTACAGCTCTTCTAAAACACAACTAATGATTGGGCTTGGTGTGTCCTCGATTAGCGATAGTTGGTACAGTTTTGCCCAAAATGTCAAAGAATTAGAAGAGTACTACAAATTACTAAAAAAGGACAAACTTCCTATTTTCAGAGGTCATCTGTTGACAGATGAAGATCTAATAATACGAAGACATATTCTGAACTTGATGTGTCATTTTGAAACCTCTTGGGAAGACAAAGCACTTTACATTTCAGAAGTAGTTGAAATTCTAATTCAATTGAAAGAAATGGAAAATGACGGCTTTGTTATTATTGAGAAAAACAGCATCAAAGTGACAGACGCAGGAAAACCTTTTGTTCGCAACATTTGTATGGCTTTTGATCTCAGGCTAAAAAGAAAAGCGCCTGGAACGAAGCTTTTTTCTATGACTATCTAAAAGAAAATTGATCTCAAAAAAAAATCTCGCTAATATGAAATTAGCGAGATTTTTTTTGCCATTATCTCCGTAATATCGAATATATTTCATCCTTTAAATGAAGGACTTTAACTTTTAATTCTTTCAAATGTTCATCTGTGGTTACAACTTGGTCGGATTTGATTAAAGCTACCTCATGTTTAGTGTTAAGGTATTCCTCAAATAACGCTGCAAAATGATCATTCTCGTTTACTAATTTGTCGATTTTTTCCTGAACCTCAGGTGTTACGTGTAGCAGATCTTGGTTTTCCATAATTATATAAGAGTTTATTAATAATTAATGACAATTTGGACTTGGTTGAACGAACAAACTTATATCTGAAGGAGATAAATAAGGAATGCCAAGTCCTAACCCCCTAAAGATAAACAAAATTCCGATAATAATCGCAAAAATTGGAATGATTTTTTGAATTTTATTTCGAACAGGAACCGTCAAAAATAAATTGAGATATACGACACTACTCATCATAGGAACTGTACCCAATCCGAACAAAATCATATACAAAACACCAAACAATTCGTTTTGCATTGCTATGGCACCAAACAAAGCGACATACACCATTCCGCAAGGTAAAAAACCATTCAAAAATCCAATCGTAAACAAGGATTTGTAGCTTTTGTTTTTGAACTGACTTCCCAAACGCGACTTGATTTTTGAAATAAATCGAAATACTGGTTTAGAGAAATTATACTTTGCAAAAACACGCTCCGGAATCAATACAACAAGTATCATTGCCACACCAATGAAGATAGACATTTTTTGTTGAAATCCTGCCAAATACAATCCTCGGCCAACCAAACCAAAAACCAAACCAATACTAGCATAAGCCAATAATCTCCCAATATGATAGGTCAGAATTTGAGTTACTTTCTTGGCTTGATTATCTCTGTCTACAGGCAACATCAATGCAATAGGACCACACATTCCGATGCAATGAAAACTACTGATTAAACCGAAGATGAAAGCCGTTAGAAGCATTATCAAGTTAGAAGTTAGAAGTTAGAGGTTAGAAGTTAGAGGTTAGAAGTTAGAGGTTAGAGGTTAGAAGTTAGAAGTTAGAAGTTGGGAGTTGGGAGCTGATACATTTTCAAAACACGCAATACTACTTTCCTCCTATTTTGTTACTCACAACTCAATTTATTGAATATAAATAGTTTCTTTTGTAAGGAAGGCTTTTCCTTGATAATGCCATTCCATGTTAATGTTCCATCGACCTACAAGCAACTTGTCCTTAGGAATAGTCATTTGAGGGGTTGTAATTGAAATCGGAACATCGAAATCAAATTTTTTATTGGATGGCCTATAAAATGTAACCTTACCTTTGATGTCTTTAGGAACAAAAACTCTGGGAAAAGAAATGGTAATTCCCAGCACATCATTCGTTATTTTGGGCTTTTCAGCCAAATCTTTTGCGTTTTGCACACGAACCATTTCATCACCGAATTTCGCGTCTTGCTTGTAGTATTCCTCATAAACCAACTCGTTATCGTATTTTGAATTGGATTGTACTTTGATAATGAAATACAATATAAAAGAAATAAATAATGCAAATGCAATAACAATTCCCGTCCCCCAATTAATTTTCATATGTTGATGTTTTTTATTTTCAATTAGTATGCGGCATGGCAGTTTTAATGTTTGCTATACCTCATTAGTTCAATCTCCTTCCTAAGGAATTGCGGTCAATAACACTAGTCAAAACTTCTAGGACTCAAAAAGCTTGTTTTACTAGTTTCAATTTTTTTATCACCATCGAAAACTTCAATTTCCAGTTTAGTCTTGTCTGATTCTAATAAATATTTATTGATTTCGATAAATACAGTACCACTTTTCATCCCTTGTTTTGGCACTTTCATTTCTTGCTCACCTACCACTTTCAAAGTGCCTTTGATTCCAACCAATTTAAAATGAATAGCATTAAAATCCTTATTGGTTTTATTCAAGACTTTAAAAGTATAAATATTACTAATATTTTCGCCTTTGTGCTCAAATAATTGACCTGGTAATCTCAAAAATACGGCTTCAACTTCAGTACGTAAAAACAACAATCCAACTAAGATCCCAATGAGTATAAACAGCACAGCCGTATAACCTTTCATTCTAGTAGTGAACTGAAACTTAGAATTTTTCTCGATTTCATCTTCAGATGCATACCGAATAAGCCCTTTAGGTAATCCAACAGTTTCCATTATAGTATCACACTCATCGATACAAGCGGTACAATTAATGCACTCGAGTTGAGTTCCATTTCGAATATCAATTCCTGTAGGGCAAACGTGAACGCACTGCTTGCAATCAATACAATCGCCTTTGCCAGTAGTTGACCGGTCTTCTTGCTTATTGAATTTGGCTCTACCTGTTTCTTTTTCGCCACGAACAAAATCATATGCCACATTGATCGATTTGTTGTCCAATAAAACACCTTGTAATCTGCCGTATGGACAAGCAATAATGCACACTTGCTCTCTAAACCAAGCAAAAATAAAATAGAACACTCCAGTAAATATAAAAAGTGAAATTAAGGTACTGATGTGATTTTCTGGGCCTTCATAAATCATTTTTAGCAATTCGTCACTACTAATAAGATAAGCAAGAAAAACATTGGCAATAAAAAAGGAAATGATGAGAAAAATAGACCATTTCAGGGCTTTTTTTCTGATTTTATCAGCATCCCAATCTTGCTTTTCGAGACGAATTTGTGCCCCACGATCCCCTTCAATCCAAAATTCGATTCTGCGAAAAACCATCTCTAAAAATATGGTCTGCGGACAAATCCAACCACAAAATATTCGTCCAAAAATAACGGTAAAAAGAATCACAAAAACGACGCCGACAATCATAGAAATCACAAATAGATAAAAATCTTGTGGCCAAAATGGGAATCCAAACAAATTGAACCTTCTTTCCAAAACATTGAACATCATAAACTGATTGCCATTAATCTTGATGAAAGGATTGGCAATCAGAATCAGGAGCAAGAAATAACTCACCCATTTGCGATAATCATAAAACCTTCCAGAAGGTTTTTTAGGAAAGATAAATCTCCTTTTCCCCTCTGCATCAATGGTCGCGATGGTATCTCTGAAGGCTTCGTCTGGTAATTTTGACATTGTTGGAATTTTTATATTTAAAAGTCTAAAATTAAAATTTTGAATTCAATCGCATTGAAACTTATGTTACATAGTCTCAAAAAAAATTGTACTTAAATCGAAAAACTGGTTTGGATGAGCTAGAGCATCATTCCTTTTTGACTGAAATCTACCCTAACAAATTTAAACCAAAATTCTTAATGAGACACAAAAAACAAATCCTGAAATAAATCAGGATCTGTTAAATTTATATTTATCGACAATTTCTATTATTTTACTGTGGTACTATCTTTAGCAGCAGGCGCAGCTGCAGTAGTTTTTGCATCTGGATCAACCCAAACTTCACCTTCTGGCGCTTTAGGATCTTTAGGATTAGTTCCTTGCAATGATATCACATAACTAGCAACTTCTTGCATTTGTTTCGGTTTCAAAGTTCCTTTCCAAGAAATCATACCTTTTCCATCACGACCACCATTGACCAAAGTGTGGAAAATATTTTTTATTCCACCGCCCAAAATCCATTTGTCATCTGTTAGGTTTGGTCCGATTTGCCCACCACCATCTGCTCGGTGACAAGCCACACAATTCGCCTCATAAATTGTTTTACCAGCCGCTAAATCACCAGCAGCAGTAAGCAGCGTAACTGAATTTTCATCCATAGTATCTGGTGCATTCTTTTTGTATTCAGCAATTTCGATTTGCGCTTGTGCCATTTCATTTTTCAATTCAGTTTCTTGGTCGGCGCCACCCATAATTTCAAATCGAACTAAATAAACAACTGCAAAAACAATACAAGCATAAAACAAATACACCCACCAAGGTGGTAAATTGTTGTCTAATTCTTTGATACCATCGTAATCGTGATCTAACAATAACTCACCTTCATCATCAGATTGTTTGGTTTTGAAAAGGAAATTTTTAACGCTTTTAAAGATTGCGCTATCTTCGAAACCTAATTCATTAGTTTCAGCCAATTTTGCTTTTTGTTCCTCTGTCAACAAGTGATATGTAATTGTATCGACAGCATTAACTGTAACTTCTATTGCAATCAATAGGAAAAGAAAAACTAGCAAGAACAGCGCCACCATTGGAAATTTGATAAAAGCAGGCTTATCTCCAGAGTCTATGAAAAATTCCATTGCAGCAAAGACTGCAAAGAAAATGACTAAGACTCTTA
Organism: Flavobacterium sp.; assembly: GCF_044348915.1. GTDB lineage: Bacteria > Bacteroidota > Bacteroidia > Flavobacteriales > Flavobacteriaceae > Flavobacterium. Next base: position 11,302 of record NZ_JBIKRX010000021.1, read on the forward strand.
TATATGAGGGGATTAATTTTTTCATTTTATATCTATTTTGAAAATTTAATTTTTATTTTTTTTAATCGTTCAAAGGAATTTGACTCATTTCCTCAATTTTATCTTTTTTGTATCCAAAAACCCAAATGGCTAGTCCAACAAAAAAGGCAAAGAAAATGACTAATGATAATATTGGAAATATTGCAATTCCTGCAATGTTCTCCATATTGTGTTTAATTTGCTCAAACATAATTCCTATTATTTAGAATTGTCTTTCACTTTGATATCTGTCCCAAGTCTTTGAATGTAAGCAATTAGTGCTACAATTTCTCTTTCATTCATTGGCACAAATTTATCACCTCTAGCTTCAGCTTTTTTCTTGCTTTCATCGTAACTTTTTACAAAGTCAGGATCTGACTTCAAGCTTTCTTCAATTTTCATAGCTTGCGCTCTTAAATCTTTCTGACCGTTCGCAATTTCTTCATCAGAATATGGAACACCAAGCGTTTGCATAGCTTTCATTTTCTTTTCAGTCATTGAGACGTCCATTGCCTCATTATCAAACAACCATTTGTACCCTGGCATAATTGAACCCGCAGATGTACTTTGTGGGTTCCAGAAATGATTGAAATGCCAGTTGTCATTGTATTTACCACCTACTCTCAATAAATCTGGACCTGTACGTTTTGACCCCCAAAGAAATGGATGGTCATAAACATATTCCCCAGCTTTTCCTTGTGGCCCATAACGTTCCACTTCGCTACGGAAAGGACGAACCATTTGAGAGTGACAACCTACACAACCTTCACGGATGTATAAATCACGTCCTTCCAATTCTAATGGACTATATGGTTTAACGCTTGAAATTGTAGGTATGTTTGATTTCACCATAATCGTTGGTACGATTTGAATGATACCACCAATAAGTATTGCTATTAAGGCAAAAACAGTCAATTGGATTGGTTTTCTTTCTAACCAAGCATGGTATTTTTCACCTTTTAATCTTCCTGCGCTAATTGTTTTCAATTCAGGAGCTTCAGCTAATTCATCTTCAACAGTTTCACCAGCTCTAACAGTTTGGATAATATTGTAAACCAAAACCAACATTCCAACTAAGTATAATGTACCTCCAATAGCTCTCATCCAATACATTGGCATAATTTGAGTTACTGTTTCAAGGAAGTTACCATAAGTCAACGTTCCGTCTGGGTTGAATTGTTTCCACATAGAAGCTTGTGTAAATCCAGCCACATACATTGGTAAAGCATAAAGGATAATTCCTAAAGTTCCAATCCAAAAGTGGAAATTAGCCAATTTTGTAGAATACAAAGTGCTTTTTGTCATTCGAGGAATCAACCAATAAATAATACCAAACGACATAAATCCGTTCCAAGCTAGAGCTCCAACGTGCACGTGGGCAATAATCCAGTCAGTAAAATGCGCTATAGCATTTACATTTTTAAGCGATAACATTGGCCCTTCAAATGTTGCCATACCGTATCCAGTGATAGCTACAACGAAGAATTTCAATACTGGTTCTTCACGTACTTTATCCCAAACACCTCTCAAGGTCAACAGTCCGTTGATCATTCCTCCCCAAGATGGAGCGATAAGCATAACAGAAAATACTACACCTAAATTTTGTGCCCAAGTAGGCAAAGCTGTATATAATAAATGGTGAGGTCCAGCCCAAATGTATAAGAATATCAACGACCAGAAGTGTACAATCGAAAGTCTGTAAGAGTACACGGGACGATTAGCCACTTTAGGAACAAAATAATACATCAGTCCTAAAAATGGTGTAGTCAAGAAAAATGCAACTGCATTATGACCATACCACCATTGCACCAAAGCGTCTTGAACTCCTGCGTATACAGAATAACTTTTGGTCATAGAAATTGGCAATTCCAAACTATTGAATATATGTAAAACTGCGACAGTAATGAACGTAGCAATGTAAAACCAAATGGCAACATATAAGTGACGCTCTCTCCTTTTTAATATGGTACCAATCATATTCACACCAAAAGCGACCCAAATTAAAGCTATGGCAATATCTATTGGCCATTCTAATTCAGCGTATTCTTTTGAAGTACTATAACCCAAGGGTAACGAAACCGCTGCAGCAACAATAATCAATTGCCATCCCCAGAAATTCAAATTACTCAAAAAGTCACTGAACATTCTCGCTTTTAATAAACGCTGTAAGGAATAATAAGTCCCCGCAAACATTGCGTTTCCTACAAAGGCAAAAATCACAGCATTCGTATGTAAAGGTCTCAATCTACCAAAACTCAACCACGAAATTCCGTCGGTCATATTTGGGAAAAGAAACATAGCAGCTAAAATTAGCCCTACCAACATTCCCACAACACCAAAGACAATGGTTGCATAAATGAATTTCTTTACAATTTTGTTGTCATAATAAAACTGTTGCATTTCCATAAATAATAATTATTAATTGGTTTAAAAATTTAAGGTTTAAGGTTTAAGGTTTTTTTTGAATAGGTTCGTCTTTTTCTTTTTTTACCAACTCGTCGTCAAAAAGCATCCGAACAGAAGGAGTGTAATCATCATCGTATTGACCCGTCTTTACTGCTCTTACAAAGGCGAAAAAGAAAAAAACGGCAACCACAATACTGATGGAAATAAGTAAATAGATAACACTCATAGAATTTAATTTGATTAGCAAAGATACTATTTCGATTATTTTCAGATTATGATAAATATCATATTCTGTGACTTTGTCAAATTTAGAATAAAATCATTGAATTCATTCATTCTAAACTTTTTGCATAAAAATTACTAACAATAGTAACGAAACTAACAATTGTCACCGTACTCAACGGCATTATTATGGCAGCTACTAAAGGCAACAGATTTCCAGTTATTGCAAAAGCCAATCCAATAATATTATAGATTATAGAAAGAGCAAAACTCATTTTTATTGTCGTTATTGACTTCTTTGATAATTTTAGAAAATAACTCAATTTTTTGAATTCACGTGCATCTAAAATGGCATCGCAAGCAGGAGAAAAAACATTAACATTTTCGGAAATAGAAATGCCAATATTACTTTGCGCCAAAGCTCCAGCATCATTAAGTCCATCTCCAACCATCATCACATTACGACCCGATTCTTGCAATTTTTTAATATATTCCAGTTTTTGCTCTGGTTTTTGATTGAACACTAATTCTGTTCCTTTTGGCAATAATTTTTCCAATGATGATCTTTCGCCTTCATTGTCTCCTGATACTACTTTGATTTGATAATTCTGATTCAGTTCTTCAAAAAGAGTCGCTAAACCTTCTCTATAATGATTATTGAAAATATATTTACCACAATAAATCTCATCAATCTTTATGTGAACCGACGTTTGCTGAATGCTGTTCTCTTCCGTTTTACCAACAAAATCAGCTGAGCCAACATGCACAAGAACACCCTCTAAAGTCGCCTGAATTCCTTTTCCAGTTATCTCCTGAAAATCATTCATTTTTAATCTTTTACTTTCTGGTAAAAAATCATACAACATTCGACTCAACGGGTGATTCGAAGCCCTTAAAACAGATTTCAGAATCACTAAATTATCGGCGGATAGTTCGGTTCCTTCGAATGAAATATTCGATTTTACGTTGGTTGTTATAGTTCCTGTTTTATCAAAAACTAGAGTATCCACTTTGGCTAATTGTTCTATAACTAAAGCGTTTTTGAGATAAAATTTCTTTTTACCCATAATACGCAATACATTACCCATTGTGAAAGGAGCCGTCAATGCCAAAGCACAAGGACAAGCCACAATAAGCACTGCTGTAAACACATTGAAAGCCGTATTGGCATCGATAAAAATCCAATATCCAAATCCTGCAAAAGCTATCAACAGCAAAATAGGCGTAAAATAATGACTGATAGAATCTGTAATAGATTTGTGTTTTTGCTCTACCTTCTTCTGAAAAACATCATTACTCCACAATTGTGTCAAATAGCTTTGTTTCACCGAATGCAAAACTTCCATTTCGATCACTTTTCCTATTTGTTTTCCGCCGGCAAAGACTTTGTCACCAGATTTTTTTGTAATAGGTATCGCTTCACCCGTTACAAAACTATAATCAATTTCGGCTTTTTCAGAAATCAGAATCCCATCAACAGGAATTAATTCTTGGTTTCTAATTAAAAGGCGATTGCCTTTTTCGACATCATAAATAGGAACACTTTCTTCAGAAGTATCGGCATTGATTCTGGTAATCGCAATCGGAAAATAGGATTTAAAATCTCTTTCGAAACTCAAAAAACTATAGGTTTTTATCTGGAACATTTTCCCCAAAAGCATAAAGAAAATTAAACCGGTCAAGCTATCGAAAAATCCAGAGCCATAATCCATTACAATATCAAACGTGCTTCGGATGAAAAATATAATAATCCCCAGCGCAATTGGAATATCAATATTCAACATTCCTGATTTGATGCTTTTGTATGCGGAAACATAATAACCACTAGCCGAATACAAAAATGAAGGCAAGGACAAAGCAAAGATCAACCAACGAAAAAAAGGTTTATAAGTGTCCAACCAATATTCCTTTACTTCAAAATATTCGGGAAAAGACAGCAACATAATATTGCCAAAACAAAAGAAAGCCAAGCCTAATTTATAGGTCAGACTGCGGTCAACATTATTTTTTCCTGTTTCATAATTTTCCAAACTGATGTAGGGCTCATAACCAATTGAACTCAATAAATGAACAATATCTTTTAGAGAAACTTCTTCCGGATTATAGGTAATTCGAACTTTTTTCTGAGGAAAATTGACTTGTGAAGCACTAATCCCTTTTTGTAGTTTTTGAAGATTTTCAAGAATCCAAATACACGAACTACAGTGAATATGCGGAATATTTAATGAGACAATCGCTGTTTTATCTTCTTGAAATTCTAATAATTTAGAAACTATACTTTCATTATCTAAAAAATCATACTTTCCACTGATGTCAAGCGGAGTTGCCCCTGGCGATTTTTCGAAATCATAATAGCAAGTCATATCATTTAAACTAAAAATTTCGTACACGGTTTTGCAACCATTGCAACAAAAACTTTTTTCGTCAAACAAAATTTCTTCGTCTTTTACAACTTCTAATCCGCAATGAAAACAGGATTTTTGGCCCATAATTTTTTTAGATTTTTTCAGGGCACAAATATACTCTGCCCACAAATTAAAAATATGATATTTATCATATTATTTTGTAGATTTGCACCACCAAATAATTATTTTCTGATATGGGTAAATGTGAACAGTGTATTGTTAGAGAATTTAGCTCTTTAAAAGCGCTAAATAAGGACGAACTTATCAAACTCGCCGAGTGCAAAACATCCTATACTATAAAAAAAGGAAGCCCTATCTTTGAAGAAGGAGATCTTGTAAATGGCATCTACTGTGTTACTACTGGTGCTTGTAAATTGTCGAAATTAAGCCCGAACGGTAAAGACCAAATCATAAAATTAGTAAAAGCAGGTGAATTATTAGGGCAACGATCTATGATCAGTGATGAACCTGCAAATCTAAGCGCGGTGGCACTTGAAGACATGGAAGTTTGTTTTATCCCTAAAGCCGAAGTAATTAATATGTTCGATAAGAACAATCAGTTTTCGATGAATATGATGAAAACGATTTGTGGTGATTTGAAAGAAGCCAGTGAACATATGATTTCTATTTCTCAAAAAACAGTAAAAGAACGTTTGGCAGAAACCCTCGTTTATCTTGAAGAAACTTTTGGCAAAAACGATGATGGTTCTTTACGAATTCAGCTATCACGCGAAGAATTGGCAGGAATGATTGGAACTGCCACCGAAAGTTGTATTCGATTATTGTCTGATTTCAACAAAACTGGGTTGATTGGATTGATAGGTAAAAAAATAGTCATCAAAGATCTCGCAAAACTCAAGAAAATTGCAGACATCGTATAATTATTAATCTTCGCTCATAAGTAAATTTCATACTCTTTAACCTCCAAAGTGTGTTACATTTTTTTGGCCTCCTCCCAAAAAACGTCCATCTCAGCTAAGGTCATTTCCATCAAAGGCTTACCTAATTCTCCCGCTTTGCTTTCCAAATACTGAAATCTTTTGATGAATTTTTTGTTGGTTCGCTCCAAAGCGTCTTCGGGATTGATATTCAAAAATCGAGCGTAGTTGATCATCGAAAACAATACATCACCAAATTCAGATTCCATTTTATCTTGATTTCCTGCTTCAACCTCAACCTGAAGTTCTTGTAATTCCTCTTGGACTTTATCCCAAACCTGATGTGGTTCTTCCCAATCGAAGCCAACTCCCTTGACTTTGTCCTGAATTCGACTGGCTTTGACCAAAGCAGGCAAACTTCGTGGAACACCTTCGAGAACTGATTTTTTTCCCTCTTTGAGTTTGAGTTTTTCCCAGTTTTGCTTTACTTCTTCTTCATCTTTTACCACAACATCGCTGTAAATATGCGGATGCCGGTGTATAAGCTTTTCGCAAATTTCATTACACACATCAGCCATATCAAAATTATTGGTTTCACTGCCGATTTTGGCATAAAACACAATATGCAGTAACAAATCGCCTAATTCTTTTTTGACCTCATTCAAATCATTGTCTAAAATAGCATCTCCCAATTCGTAGGTTTCTTCAATCGTCAAATGACGTAACGTTTGGATTGTTTGCTTTTTGTCCCAAGGACATTTTTCTCGCAAATCGTCCATAATATTCAATAAACGTTCGAAAGCTTGTAGCTGGTTTTGTTTGGAGTTCATTAGTTTACTAAATATTCTTTTAATAGATTTTTTACTTTTTCAACATCGTTTTTTCCGAGTGCCGCAATTTTAATTTTCAATCTCATTTTATCAATACATCGAATTTGATCCAAACAAATTTGACCGTTTTTGTTTTCTAAAACGATTCCTAGTCTCATTGGAAAGTTTCTAATTTTAGAAGTAATTGGAGCTATCAAAACGGTGTTCAAAAACTGATTTGACTCGTCAGGTGAAATCACTAGACAAGGTCTTACTTTATTGATTTCACTTCCTAATGTTGGATCAAGAGCAACCCAATACATTTCATATTGTTTTACCATTGCCAATCATTTTCTTGTTCATCATCAAAAAAATCAGGAATCAACGAATTGGGTTGCCCGTTTTTATCAATTTCCATTTTTATCAATTCTTCCCATCCTTCACGGACTTTTTTGGAGGGACTAATTACCAATTTTCCTTCGTTAATTTCTAAATTTACGATACTTTTAAAACCCGCAATTTTTAGCAATTTTGAAGGAATAATTATCCCCTTTGAATTTCCTATTGTAATAATGTTTGTTTCCATAACTCATAAAAATAAGAACAAAGTTATAACAATATATTTAGATTGTATGTTTTTAAATAAAAAAAAACCTGTCAGGAAAACATCGTGACAGGATTAAAATATATTATAAGAAAGTAAATTACGCTTTCTTTGCTTTTGCTTTTTTGGATGGAGCTTTCTCTACAGGAGCTATTTCGGCAACAACTTCTTCAACAACGCTTTCTTTAATTTCCTCGACGTTCTCAATTTTAGGCTCTTCTTTAGAAACCATTCCTTTGGATTGAAGCAAGTTATACCAATTCAACACTTTTTTAATATCAGATGGATACACTCGTTCTGAATCGTATTCTGGTAGAATCTCAGCAAAATAAGCCACTAGTGTAGCATTGTCTTCTTTATGTGAAATGGCTGGCCCTTCGTTTTCCTTGATGGCGATGCTACGCATAACTTCAGTCAATGGCTTCTCTTGGTTTATGGTGTAAATCGAAATCTCTGACAACAAACTCACGTTTACCTTCAAGCTAACCGATATTTTTTTTCCATCTACTAAAGATTCTGCCAAAAAACCAGTACGCGTTTGAACTTTCAATGCATATAAGCCTGGCTTTCCTGAAATTGATAATATTTTTTCTAAATTCATTTTTTTATAAATTATATTTTTTATTTATTTCTTGAGAAACTGAAAACTGCTACTGCAAACTGATAACTTCGCTTATCTTCCCTTTTTGTTGCAAAATTTCATACGATAATCTGGTCTAGCTTTGCCATCCATTATGTTTTGCAATTTCTTTTTAACCAATTGTCTTTTCAATGTCGAAATCAAATCAGTAAACAAGATTCCTTCGTTATGGTCGTATTCGTGCTGAATGACGCGTGCAATAAGACCATCAAAAACTTCAGTTTTTAAATTAAAATCTTCGTCGCAGTATTCAACGGTAATTCTTTCGTGACGATAAACATCTTCGCGCACATCCGGAATACTAAGGCAGCCTTCGTTAAAACTCCATATTTCGCCTTCTTCTTTCAACATTTTGGCGTTGATAAAAGTTCTTTTGAAACCACTTAATTGTTTTTGTTCTTCGGTTGGTAAATCCTCATCATCGCTAAATGGTGTGGTATCAATAACAAAAAGGCGAATGTTCAGGCCTACTTGTTGTGCGGCAAGACCAACACCGAATGCATTATACATCGTTTCATACATATTTGCAATAGTTTCTTTCAAGTTCGGATATTCTGGAGTAATCTCCTCTCCTACTTTTCTTAAAACTGGATCGCCATATCCTACAATTGGTAAAATCATTAACTTAAAATTAAATATTATCTACTGCAAATTCAAAATCTTCTAGTAAAATTTCAGTGCGCAAAAATAGTAAAAAAAAATGCATTCAATATATCATTGGTAAATAATTAAATTTGATTTAGAAATGCAAACTCTAAATCATTATTTAAACAACTCAATTATTACCTTTGCGAGTAACCACCCAAGTTATGATTCCAAAAATAAAAGAGTTTACTATTGGCAATAACCTCTACAATGCGCTCAAAGTTGCGCTATCCGCTGTTATTCCAGTTTTTGTTTGCTCCTACCTAGGGCACCTAGAAGTCGGAATAACCATCGCTCTTGGTGCTTTTTTTACTTTTCCAAGTGATACACCCAGTAACTTAAAACATAAGATAAACGGATTACTGGCGACTATTATAATTATTACTATAGTCAACATAATAATCAATGTTACTTACCCTTATCCGTTGCTATTTTACCCCATTTTTACTGTTCTCGTCTTTGGACTTTCTATGTTGTCTGTATATGGTCATCGTGCAACGATGGTCGCCTTTTCATCATTAATGATTCTTTGCATTTCTTTTGCTCACATTCATTCTGGTCTAGGAATACTAATACATTCAGGTCTGCTCCTGTCTGGAGGTTTGTTTTATTTTTTGATTTCAATTCTTTTTTATTACATCAATCCCCATCGCTATACCGAGTTACAAATTGTTGAATGCATTAATTTGACTTCGAAATATTTGAAATTAAGAGGCGATTTATGGGAATTGCATTCCGACCGAAAAGAAATCACCCGAAAGCAATTACTCCTTCAAGTCGAATTGAATACGATTCACGAAAATTTAAGAGAAGTCCTTGTCCGAAATAGAACAGATTATGGTTCTTCGAGCCAAAATAGAAAAATGCTCCTTGCATTAATGTCCTTGGTAGAAATTATGGAATTAGCGATATCTACTTCTTTTGATCACAATAAGCTGCATCAGAAATTTGATGACTATCCTAAAGTTTTGATTACGTATCAAAATTTAGCTTATACATTGGCTAAAAATCTGAAATCATTATCCAAAAAAATCAAAAAAAGAAAGCGATTTATTCAAAAAAACACTTTGACTGAAAAATTGTTTGCTTTTGAATTTGCAATAGCTGATTACAAAAGTAATCTGCGTGAAAACGAAGATTCAGAAGGGGTACATATGCTCACTACAATGTTGCATTATGCTGAAAAACAAGTTGAAAAAATTAAAACACTTGAAAATGCATATACCTCGACTGTAAAACTAAAAGATCTTAATGGTAGAGAAAAAGAAATCGAAAAACTTGCTATTACTCCCTATTATCCAATCAGTACTTTAACTGAAAATTTCAGTTTTTCATCACTAGAATTTAGGCATTCCCTGAGAATCACAACCACATTAATGATAGGATTAGTTATTGGAAAAGTGCTACCTTTTGAAAATGTATATTGGATATTATTGACCATCGTGGTAATAATGCGTCCTGGTTATGGTCTAACCAAAGAAAGGACATTCAACCGTTTTATAGGAACTCTTATTGGAGCAATAATAGGTTTTGCGATTTTATCAATAGAACCAAGTAGGTCAATTCTAATTGTGCTAACAATAGTGTTTATGATTATGGGATTGACTTATAACCCTTCTAACTATAAAATTGGCAGTGCTTATATAACTGTATACGTTATATTTCTTTTTGCAGTTTTGCATCCTAGCGATGGCAATATTATTATGTATCGCGTTTTAGATACTTTGGTTGGAGCCATTTTAGCAATTTTGGCCAATCACTTTTTTTGGCCCTATTGGGAATCATTAAACACGAACGAAAATATAAAAAATTCAATCGAAGCCAATCGAAATTATCTACTGCAGATTTCCATTTTATACAATGAAAAAAAAGGAATTACTGAAAATTATAGATGGGCAAGAAATCAGTCCTTTATTGAAATTGGAAATCTTATGGCCTCTTTTCAAAGAACGCTTCAAGAACCCAAATCGAAGCAAGTATACCTTCAACAAGTATATAAATTTAGTGTCATAAACAATGCTATGCTATCCGCTGCGGCTTCCTTAGGAACTTTTATCCAATCTCATAAAACTACAAAAGCATCCGCATCCTTTAATACAGTTTTTGACAAAATCATTAAAAATTTAGACCAATCCATTTTGCTTCTGCAGGATGAAAATATAGACACTGCTATCGAAATGGACGACCAAACCAACGAAAGTTTTAACGAATTAAAAAAAATACGAGAGAAGGAATTATCGGAAGGTGCAGATACTAACAGTGAATCTTTTATGAATAAAATGCGTGAAGCTCAATTGGTACTAGAACAGTTGATCTGGCTTACCAACTTGTCGGAGAACATCTTAAAAACGACAAAATCCTTGTTGAAATCTCAAGAATAATTGAATTAAAAAAAAATTAAAACATTTTTCTCGTCAAATAATCCTGAAGCATAATGGTGGCCGATATTTCGTCAATCAGTGCTTTGTTTTGTCGCTGTTTCTTATTCATCCCGTTATCAATCATCGACTGAAAAGCCATTTTTGAAGTAAATCGTTCGTCTACGCGAATGACTTTCATCTCTGGAAAATGATTGGTAAAATGTGTCACAAATCCTTTGATAATAGATGCGCTTTCGGATGGTTCTCCGTTCATTTGTTTGGGTTCGCCAATGAGGACTGCTTCTACCTTTTCTTTGGAAAAATAATCTTTCAAAAAAGAGATTGCTGTAGCCGATGGAATGGTCGTCAATCCTGAAGCGATAATTTGCAGTTCATCAGTAACGGCTATTCCGGTGCGTTTTTGTCCGTAATCTATGGCGAGAATTCTTGGCATTTATAAAGAGTCTTTATATTTTATGAAACCAAAGACATAAACTATTTTTTTTTCAATATCCACCTCGTAAACAACTACATATCCTTTAAAAACATAATCCCTTATATTTTCATTATCAAAATATCTTGATTTCTTGAAATGAAATGGTTGTTTTAAGTCTTTTTTTATATTTTTAAGTAAATCATTCTTAAATTTTCTTGCAGCCTGAGGTTTGTCCGCAGCAATATAATCAACTTGATTATTTAATTTAGACATAAACCGTTCCGAAATATTAATTTTCATATTTAGAAATAGTTTCTTCTAGAATTGCATCAACTTCATCTATTGAATACATTTTCTCAGTACCGCTTTTCAGTTTAGCATAAGCAATATCCAATTCTCTTTTATTTTCGATGAAATTTTCATCTTCTTGAACTATTTTCAATTCATCCGAAGAGAACGAACTCAATAATTCCAAAATTTTGGCTTTGATGTTGGGTTGAAATTCTAATCTGATAGTTTCCATACTGAATCGATTTAAAGTACAAATATATAACATTTTCAATCAGATTTGACTTTTTGCTTTTGGCTAAAAATTCTATCTTTGCTCAAAATTATATTAAAATGAACGAATTACAATCCCTTATAGAACAAGCTTGGGAAAACCGTGCTTTGTTGCAAGAAACAAAAACTACTGATGCCATTAGATCAGTTATCGAATTATTAGATGCAGGAAAATTACGTGTTGCCGAGCCTGTTGGCGAAGGTTGGCAAGTAAACGAATGGATAAAAAAAGCTGTTGTTTTGTATTTCCCAATCCAAAAAATGGAAACATTAGAGGCTGGAATCTTCGAATACCACGACAAAATGTTGCTTAAAAGAGATTATGCTGACAAAGGAGTTCGCGTGGTTCCTGGAGCCTCTGCCCGTTATGGAGCTTTTCTTGCTAGTGGCGTAATTATGATGCCAAGTTATGTAAACATTGGTGCTTATGTCGATTCTGGAACAATGGTAGATACTTGGGCAACTGTTGGAAGCTGTGCTCAAATTGGCAAGGATGTTCACTTGAGTGGTGGAGTTGGAATTGGCGGCGTTTTGGAACCATTACAAGCTGCGCCGGTAATTATTGAAGACGGCGCATTTATTGGTTCTCGTTGTATTATTGTTGAAGGCGTTCACGTGGGAAAAGAAGCTGTTCTTGGAGCGAATGTATGCTTGACTGCTTCCACAAAAATTATTGATGTAACCGGAGAAACTCCTGTCGAAAGAAAGGGATTTGTTCCGGCTCGTTCGGTGGTAATTCCTGGAAGTTATACTAAAAAGTTTGCCGCTGGAGATTACCAAGTGCCTTGCGCCTTGATTATCGGTACTCGTAAACCATCTACCGATTTGAAAACATCGTTGAATAATGCTTTAAGAGAGTATGATGTAGCAGTATAAATTTCAAATTCCAATATTTTAAAATTCCAAATTCCAATAATTATTTATTGGGATTTGGAATTTTTATTTTAAACTAGACAAGAATATTGATTTTTTTTGCTTCAATTTGTATAGTTAAAAATTGACTCCTTTTTCGAAATGAAAATACTAGTTATACAACAAAAAATGATTGGCGATGTGCTGGTAAGTAGCGTCATTTGCAACAATTTACGCAAAGCCTATCCCGATGCCCAAATCGATTATTTGGTTTACGAATCAACCGTACCTGTATTAGAAGGAAATCCTAATATTGACAATGTGCTTTTATTTCAAGAAAAACACCGCAAAAGCAAAAGAGAATTCTTGAATTTGGCACTCGAAATTCGCTCTTTTAAATACGATTTACTAATAGATGCTTATTCTAAATTAGAAAGTTGGCTCATTGTTTTATTGAGCGGAGCCAAAAGAAAAATTTCCTATAAAAAACCCGGGCGCACTTTTTTATATACCGACAATGTCCCTTTTGCTGAATTTCCAAAAACCAATTTGGGATTGGCCATCGAAAGACGACTTTCGTTATTAGAACCGCTTAATTTGAAAATTGAAGTGGATACTTTTCCAAAATTATTTGTTAGCGATAAAGAAGATCAAGAAGCTATTGCCCTTTTCGAATACCATCAACTTAAAAAAGATCGAAAAACGGTAATGATTAGCCTTTTGGGAAGCGAAAAACTAAAAACATATCCATTGGAATATATGGCAAAAGTGGTCGATTGCATTGCCGATAATCAAGAAGTAAACATTCTTTTCAATTATTTCCCTAAGCAAATCAAGGAGGCCAAAATTGTTTTTGATGCTTGTAAACCTTCCACTCAAGAAAAAATCTATTTTGATTTATTGGGCAATGATTTGCGTTCCTTTATCGCCATAATGAACCATTGCGATTTGATTATTGGTAACGATGGCGGAGCTATCAATATGGCAAAAGCATTAGAAAAACCCTCTTTTATTATTTTTTCGCCTTGGATTGAAAAGAAAATTTGGGCTACTCTAGAAGATGGTGTGCATCATATTTCGGTACATTTGAATGATTTCAAACCAGCATTATTGGCTGCGAAAACAGAGAAAGAACTCAAAAAAAATGCGCTTTCGTTGTATCAAGAATTTGAACCCGAATTATTCAAAGATAAAATGGATTTGTTTTTGAAACAGAATCTTTAATAAAATTATTAAGAAATTAAGGTTCATTAAGATTAAAAACTTAATTTTCTTAATGCCTTAATGGTTTAAAAATTATATTTTTTTTGGTCGCTTAGCGGATAGCCAAAATAAAATTAAGACTTCCAGAATTTCAGTTTCTTTTTCAAACGTCTTTTTTTAGCAAAACGAACTTGAAAATCATTGGTGTAAAACCACATTTTTTCTAAAATTTCGGCTTCCGTTTGAGCCTTATATAACTTAGCATATTCATTACTCATTACGGCAATCATTTCCTTTTTTGGAGTCAAACGACTGAGGTTTTTCATTCTAGAATCGAAATCCATCGTTTCGTGAAATTCCATTCGGTTTAAATCAACTAAGAAGAAATCATAATTTCCTTCGGCATTTTTTTGAATCAAAGTATTACCTGGGGAATGGTCTAAAAACTCGATTCCTTTTTCGTGTAACTCGAAAGAAAATTGGGTAAATTGTCTCAAAATAGTCTCGTGATCTGGAAAATCTGGAATTTGAACCAATTCTCTATATGTCAAATCACATTCAAGATGCTCGCTCACATAATAGCTATCCTTGAGTCCAATGAAATCGTAATTTTCAAAATAAGCTATGGGTTGTGGTGTACCAATCCCTTTTTCCAACAAAGAGGTAGCATATTCAAAAGAGCGTCTTGCTTTGGATTTTCTGAAATATTTATAGGCAATTTTATTAATGAAATGCGGAACTTTGAAGGATTTAATGTTGATGGTTCTGCCTTCTAATTCAAATAATTTGATTTTATTTCGTTGGCCGTCGCCAAAAAGAATTCCTTTGGAATTGAAATTTTTTATAAAGGAAAGCACTTCTTTAGCATCGAGAACAGTTTTAGAAAACATAAATTTAATTGTCATTTCTGTATTTATTTTACAAAATTATTCTAATACTTGTCTAAAATAGCTTTCCAAAAACCGATCACCTTAGGCTTATTGATTCCGTGGCAGCCAAAAGGCAATCCATATTCAATTAACTTAAAAGCGAGTTTAGGTTTTCTATCTATAGCAAAGTGCAACGCTTCTTTGTAATCTGGAATCTTGAAGAAAGGATTAAATTCTTTGGCTTTCAATGACCAAAAAACATCTTCAATAGCATATATTTTTTTTTCTTTGTCACTTAAAAAATCGAAAATAAACTCCTTATTTTTCTTTGCAATAGTATAATGAGAACTCGTTCTTCGCAATGAAAAGCCTCCATTTCCAACTTTAAAAAAAGTTTGTTCACGATCATTTTTTTCTTTTGACCTAAATCCCCTCGCGATTGAATGAGAAACCTTCGCGAAAAATGTATTTTTCGGACTTGTAATCCAGGGCGCACCAATATAATCGTACCCTTTTTGACACCATTCAATCAATTCATCTTTGAATACAAAAGCATCCAATTGATAAATTAATATATACTCTGAATCTAAAAATCTTTCATAAAATAATGACGACAATAATAATTCATTATACCCTTGAATGTTTGTAAAATAGCGCGCTGAAAAACTTTCAACTCTTATATTTTTATACTTTTTAGTAATATATGAATGGTCTAAACCCTCAGGTTGAACCAAAACGATTTCGTAATTATGAAGAACTTTGATGCATTGCAAAAAAGATTTTTCTTCAAGCTCTCCAAAATAGGATTTATAAATAGGAATCAGTATTTTTACTGCTTTTGTCATATCTGTTTATTGAATCTATATTCAATTTGTATTTGAGTTGCCTTCTAAAGACCTTTTTTCAAAAGATAATTTGATAAATAAAGACAAAGATAGAATTATTACATTTGTAAACAATAACATCATTTCTTTACACCAATTGAAACGAGTTTTATTTTATAAGAAAAAATACTGATTTATGACCAAAATCAACATCATTTTACCCGCTCTTCCCAAATATCCTGTAGGAGGTTTCAAGGTCTTGTTTGAATATGCAAACAAAATGGCTGAAGATTCTAATGATGTCTGCATTTATTATCCTAAAAGACTTAAACCAGAAAAAATCAGAAAAGGTGTTTTTTTTAAGTTTGTATTTGAAATTACGAAATATTTGAAAATTAAATACCCTTTTGCAAGAAGATGGTTTAATCTTGATGAAAAAGTTAAAGAGAATTTCATATACACACTAGAAGAGAAATACATTCGTGATTCTGATGTAACGATTGCTACTTCTTGGGAAACCGCAGAATGGGTAGGACATTATTCTAAAAACAAAGGAAAAAAACTGTATTTAATTCAAGGTTACGAAACCTGGTCAGGAACTAAGGAAAGAGTTATTGAAACATTGAAATTACCTTTACAAAAAATTGCAATTGCAAATTGGCTACAAGAACTAGTAACTGAAGTTGGAGAAGAATGTACAATAATCAGAAATGGTTTAGACCATATTACATTTGGTATTGATGTTAGAATAGAGGATCGAAATCCACTGAAAATATCAATGATGTATCATAAATTAGAATTGAAAGGTTCCATTATTGGCATTGAAGCTTTAAAAATTGCAAAAAAAACAATCCCAAACCTAGATGTTGATTTTTTTAGTGTTCTAAAAAGAAATGAAAACATACCAGATTGGATAAATTTTCACACGAAACCAAAAAATTTAAGAAAGCTATATAATGATTCGAGTATTTTTATTACACCTAGTCTTGCTGAGGGTTGGGGATTGCCTAGAGCAGAAGCAATGCTATGTGGCTGTGCTACAATAATAACCGACATAAAAGGACACTCCGATTATGGTGCAAATGGTCAAGATTACTTGATGGTAAATCCAAATGATGCTGATGACTTGGCCCAATCTATTATAAAACTAGTTAATGACCATGAGTTAAGATATAAAATATCTAAATCTGGCTCTGAACTAGTAAAAAAATTCACCTGGGAAAACTCATATGATCAACTAAAAAAGCTGTTTTAGTACTGTAAAAGTCAAAAAAAAAAAAAAAATGATTTGAAGTAGTCACTTTCAATAAATCATAAAAAAATAGAAATAAAAATAAATGAGTTTATTCAAAAACATAAAAGAATATTTCAAAAAGAAAAATGTTTTAAAGCATCAGTTGGAACATTCTATTCCTAATTTTGAGAACTACAACCCTTCTAATAAAACTATTGTTTTCATTTGTAGAAATATGCCTACTCCTGATAAAGATTCAGGTTCCAACCGACTTAAAGAAATAATTATTTCATTCCAAGAACTCGGTTTTAACTGTGTAATATGCTCGAAAAACGCCTATAGAACAGACGAATACATGAGCTATTTCAGTACTTTAGGAATTATAACATATGTTGAAAGCAATCAATTCGAAAATTATTTTGCTTTTTTGAAATCGATTCCAAAAGTGGATTATGTTTGGTTCAATGGCCCCAATGAATTAAAGAAAAATTTAAAAAAAATCAATTATAATCTTCCATCATCTAAAACCATTTATGATATGGTCGATATTCATTTTTTGCGATATCAAAGAGCCATTGCACTCGATCCAACGCGAATTTCTCTCAGAAAAAAATACCTAAAATACCTTGAAATCGAAACAAAATTTTCAAAACAAGTAGATTATGTTATTGCCATTTCTGAAATCGAAAAAGAGATAATGTCGCAATATGTCAATTCAAATAAGATAATTACGATATCGAATATACATTATCCAAAAATTAAAAAAGAAGAATGTTTCACATTCGAAAATAGGAAAGATTTACTTTTAACTGGTTCGACCCATGCCCCCAATATAGACTCGATTCATTACCTGTATAACGAAATTATGCCACTAGTTTGGAAAAAATTACCAGATGTTAAAGTAATAATTATTGGGAATGTAATTGATAAAATTGGCGATATCCAAGATTCGAATTTTATTTTTAAAGGGTATGTTCCAGATATTGAACCTTTTTTCATCAGTTCCAAGATGATGATTGCTCCATTACGCTTTGGTGCGGGAGTAAAAGGTAAAATTGGTCAAGCTTTTGAATATTATTTGCCCGTAGTAACAACTTCAATAGGTGCCGAAGGAATGAATTTGACCAATAGGAAAAATGTATTGATTGAAGATTCTAGTGAAGGGTTTGCTTCTGCCATTGTAGAATTGTATACCAACAAGGAATTATGGCAAAAACTTCAAAATCAATCCGAAAAAAACTTGGAACCTTTTTCTAGAGAGAGAGTAAAAAATGTGATTGGACAAATGTAATATATAAAGTATATTAGCAAATCACTAAAAAAACAAAAATCACAAACTGAATAATGCAATTATCACGAAAAATAAAATATTATTTTAGAAAACGTAGAAAAATTAATATTCTTGAAAAAACCTATTTAAATTCAAATATTAGGACGGTTTTTGATATCGAGAAAAACAAACTCGATTTTAATCCCTCTACAAATCCTAAAGTAACAATAATTATCCCATTTTACAATCAACTAGATTACACCTGGAATTGTCTAAACCATCTTCATACCCATTTAACAGACAAAATTAGTTATGAGATACTATTGATTGATGACAATAGTTCAGAAAATTGCAATCTTAGCGAAATAACTGGCATAAGAGTAATAAAAAATACTGAAAACAAGGGATTCTTAAAGAATATAAATATTGGTATAAAATCATCTTTAGGCGAATATATTTATATTTTAAATAATGATACTGAAGTTCAAAAAGGTTTTTTAGAAGAGCTTTTTTATGTTTTTGAAAGTTTTCCAAATGTTGGAGCAGTAGGATCAAAACTCATAAACGCAGATGGTTCACTACAAGAAGCAGGATCTGTATTTATGAAAGATTGTACTATACATCAAATTGTAAGAAAAAAAGAAGTTTATTATCCGCAGGTCAACTATATCTATAAAGTAGATTATTGTTCTGGATGTAGTTTATTATTTAAAAAACATAAAGATAACGGTGATTTAAATTTATTTGACGAATACTTTGCACCTGCTTATTTCGAAGAAACAGATTTTTGCTTCCAAATAAAACACCTTCAAAATAAAGAAGTTTATTATACCCCATTTTCCGTAGTATTACATTTTAACGGCGTGACTTATAATGCACCTAAAAATATTGATACCGCTAAAATTAAACAAAAAGAAGAGCTATTCAAACTTAATCTAGAAAAATTTAAGAATAAATGGCAACCACAAATTAATGCCATTCAAGCAACCTCGGTTGAAACAAGAATTGAAGAAATTTACCATAACAAAGAAGTTGTTTTTTTCTGTAGTATAATTCCAGAACACGACCAAGATTCAGGTTCTAACAGATTCAAAGAAATAATTCAAGCATTTATCAGAATAGGATATAGCGTATCATTAATAAAAAAGAAAACTTTTCTCAATGATAATCAATATATAGAGTTTTTTCAAAGACTTGGAGTCAACGTTTACTATGAGCATCATAAATCCATTGATATTGAAAAATATCTAAAAAAGAATAATGCCAACGCAACAATTGCTTGGTTTTATAATCCAGATGTTTTTTTAGAATATTATAAAGTAGCTAAAAAATGCTTAAAAAAAGCAAGATTAGTTTATGATATGGTCGACATCCATCATCTGAGATATGAAAGAGCCCTCGAATTAGATCCCAAAAACATTACATTCAAAAAAAAATATACCCAATACAAAAAATTAGAAACAATTTCGGCCAAAGAGGCTGATTTAGTAGTCACTATTTCAGACTTCGAAAAAAAGTACATGAATCAATTCTGTGATGAAAAAAAGATGATTACAATCTCTAACATTCACGACATAAAGATACAAAAAGAAAAAACTTTACCCTTTGAAGAGAGAAAAGATATTCTCTTTATTGGCTCTAACCATACCCCTAACATTGATGCTTTATATTATTTATACAATGAAATAATGCCAATAGTATGGAAAGAAATACCAGATTTAATAGTAAACATTATTGGAAATGTAAACAAAGAAATAACTGATATTAGCGATCCTAAATTTATATTTAAAGGATATGTTCCCAATATTGAAGAATATTTCTTAGCAAATAAATTTATGATTGCACCTTTACGGTATGGCGCTGGAGTCAAAGGCAAAATTGGACAAGCCTTTGAATATCATCTTCCCTTAGTAACATCTCCAATAGGTTCAGAAGGAATGCATTTGGTGCACAAAAAAAATGCTCTAATTGCAGATTCAAATGAAGAATTTGCGGCAGCTATAATTGAGTTATATACCAATAAACAACTATGGATTGAATTGCAAAACAATTCAGAACAAAGTTTAAAACCTTTCTCTAAAGAAGTGTTAGAGCAAACTCTTTCTCTTTTTAATTAAACTGAATAGCCACTAAAAAAGTTATTAAAGACAATGGACATCAACCAAGAAATCCACAATGCATACGAAGTCATAAAACAAGGCGGAATCATATTGTACCCAACCGATACCGTTTGGGGAATAGGTTGCGATGCTACGAATCCTGAAGCTGTTGCCAAAGTATACAAACTCAAACAAAGAGCTGAAAATCAATCGATGATTGTACTGATGAACGGCGATAAAATGATGTACAATGTTTTCAAAGACATTCCAGAAGTGGCTTGGCAAATTATAGATTTATCCGAAAAACCAACCACCTTGATTTTGGACAAACCACGAAATGTAGCCGCCAATCTAATTGCCACCGATAATACGCTAGGGATCCGGATTGTCAAAGAACCGTTTTGCTTCAAATTGATGGAAAAAATGAAAAAACCATTGGTTTCCACTTCAGCAAATATCTCTGGACAACCCACTCCTATCGCCTTCAAAGATATTAGCCCCGAAATTATAAAAGGTGTGGACTATGTTGTAAATTTGCATCGCGAAAAAATTGCAGGAAAACCTTCTACAATTATAAAATTGACGAGCGATTCGCAGGTGAAAGTGATTCGAAAATAGTAATCAGTACACAGTTTTAAGTGTTCAGTAAATAGAATTCAGATTGCAGTTTACAGTTTTAAACTACTTTAAACTTTAAACAAAAATAATGAACTACAAATCAGCCTTAAATAATAAAATATTCGAAGTCATTTCTCAAGCTTCACAAGAACTCCAGCTCGAAAGTTACGTGATTGGAGGCTTCGTGAGAGATTTACTACTAGAACGAGACTTCAAAAAAGATATCGATATCGTCGCCGTTGGCAGCGGAATAGAATTAGCTTTAAAAGTTTCGGAATTATTGCCTAAAAAACCAAAAGTTCAAGTTTTCAAAACTTATGGAACGGCAATGTTGCGTTTTGAAGATACTGAAATCGAATTTGTAGGCGCTCGTACAGAATCATACAATCTCGATAGCAGAAACCCTGTTGTAGAAAACGGAACCTTGGAAGACGATCAAAACCGGCGTGATTTCACCATCAACGCCCTTGCTTTATCATTAAATACCGATAATTTTGGAGAATTATCCGATCCTTTCAACGGATTGGAAGATTTGAAAAACAAAATCATCAGAACGCCATTAGATCCAGACATCACTTTTTCTGATGATCCGTTACGAATGCTGAGAGGAATTCGATTCGCCACCCAATTGGGCTTTGAAATTGAAGAAAAATCTTTTAATTCCATTACCAAAAACGCAGAACGAATCAAAATTATTTCTGGTGAACGTATTGTCGATGAATTGAATAAAATCCTTTCGACTGACAAACCATCGGTTGGCTTTTTATTGTTGTATAAAACGGGACTTTTAGACATCATTTTGCCGGAGTTGACGGCTTTGAACCAAGTCGAAGAAATCGAAGGTCAAACCCATAAAAATAATTTTTATCATACCCTCGAAGTAGTAGACAACATTTGCCCTAACACGGATGACGTTTGGCTACGTTGGTCAGCATTATTGCACGATATTGGCAAAGCACCAACCAAACGTTTCAATAAAAAGCAAGGTTGGACTTTTCACGGTCACGAATTTTTGGGCGGAAAAATGGCAAAAAAAATCTTCGAAAGATTAAGAATGCCCTTGAACCACAAAATGAAATTTGTTCAAAAAATGGTAATAATGAGTTCACGTCCCATCGTGCTTTCACAAGATTTGGTTACTGATTCTGCCGTACGTCGTTTGGTTTTTGATGCCGGCGAAGATGTCGAAAGTTTAATGACTTTGTGTGAAGCTGACATCACCACCAAAAATCCAACTAAATTCAAAAAATACCATCACAATTTCGAGCTAGTTCGCAAGAAAATCGTTGAAGTCGAAGAACGGGATCAGGTCCGTAATTTCCAACCTCCTATTTCTGGCGAAGAGATTATGGCGATTTTCAATTTACAACCTTCTCGTGAAATCGGCGTATTAAAAGAAGCTGTGAAAGAAGCTATTTTAGAAGGAGAAATCCCAAACGAATACCAAGCAGCTTATGATTTTGTGTTAAAAAGAGGTGCGAAATTAGGGCTAAAGATTAACGACTGTTGAATCAAAAATTAATTGTATTTGAAATACTTTTGCATAAAGAATTTAATCAATGAAAAACGCAAATAAATCCGTTATAATCTGGCTACTTTCAGGCTGCATTTTAGTATTTATAATGGTCGTAGTAGGTGGAATTACTCGCTTGACCAACTCAGGACTTTCGATGACTGACTGGCATTTAGTAACCGACACATTTCCTCCGATGACCGAAGAAAAATGGTCGCAAGCATTTGAGGAATACAAGAAATTCCCCGAGTATCAAAAAATCAATATTCATAACGATTTTACCCTTTCAGACTATAAATTCATTTATTTTTGGGAATGGTTTCACCGATTTATAGGTAGGATAATCGGATTGGTTTTCATTATTCCTTTTGTCTATTTTTTAATTAAGAAAAAAATTGACAGACCTACTCTCAACAAATGCTTTGTTCTTTTGGGAATGGGAGCTTTACAAGGTTTTTTCGGTTGGTTTATGGTACGAAGCGGTTTAGTTGACAATCCAGATGTAAGTCACTTTAGACTATCATTACACCTGACTTTTGCCTTCTTAACTTTTGCGTACACACTTTGGGTCGCTCTGGATTTGATATATCCAAATCGTCAGCAAGCCTTTCTTCCTCTGCGAAAAATTGCACGATTTACACTGGTTTTCCTGCTATTACAAATTATTTATGGCGGCTTCGTTGCGGGACTAAATGCTGGATTAATTCACAATCACTGGCCATTGATGAGCGACGGACAATTCATTCACGAAAGTGTGATGCTGGAAAAAGACAGTTGGATACTTCGACTTACCGAAGGTAAAAGTGGGGTTCAATTTGTGCACCGTACCTTAGCCTATGTAGTAGTGGGATTGATTTTACTATTGGCCTTCAAAAGCCATAAATTTGATTTAAGCAAACAGCAAAAACAAGGCATAAACGCCTTAGTAATTATTGTATTTGTACAATTTGTCCTTGGAGTGTTTACGTTGCTTTATAGCGTTCCATTGTGGTTAGGATTGACTCATCAAGTAGTTGCTTTCTTTTTACTGACCGCAATGACATTTACGTTACATCGATTATCGAAATAATACATAGCCACCACTATAAAGTGTGGCAATTCAAAATAATACCTGACTATATTGTCGCATCCTTTTTGTTTAACATTAAAAAATGTCCAAACTTGCAAACGAAGATAAATTTCTAGATTTGTCGGATTACGGAAGACCCTTTGCAAAATTCTTTGCTAACCGATTAAAAAATACCAAAATTACACCAATTCACGTAACACTCCTTTTTGGTTTTTCGGGTTTAATTGCCCTCTTTTGCATCTTTCAACATCACTATTTATTAGCTGGATTTTTCATCATTTTGAAGGCGATTATTGACGCCGTTGATGGTGAGTTGGCAAGGGTAAAAAACACCCCATCTTATGTTGGACGATACCTCGATAGTGTATTCGACATCGTCTTGAATTTTTTGTTTTTTATGGCTATTTTTTACGTCTCGAACGCTTCAATTTGGATGACAATTTCGGCGTTTTTTTGCATCCAATTACAAGGAACTTTATACAATTACTATTATGTAATTTTAAGAAATAAATCGGCGGGTGGAGATACCACTAGCAAGATTTTTGAAGATAAATCGCCAGTTGCTTTGCCCAGAGAAACTCAAAAATCGGTCGATATAATGTTTCGAATCTACACGATTGTGTATGGTGTTTTCGATGAAATTATTCACGCTTTAGACAGCGATGCTTACAAAGTAAATTCGTTTCCAAATTGGTTTATGACCTTCGTTTCGATTTACGGATTGGGTTTTCAATTGTTGATTATGGCCTTGATGTTAGCTCTAAATTTGATCGATTCTATCATTCCGTTTTTTGTCATATACACTTTCTTCCTTTTTGTAATGATTGCCATTAGAAAGCACTATTTTAAGAGCTAAAACCACAATAGATTAAATCTATATCACACATATAAATAACTAAACACCAGTATTTTTAAGCTAATTTATATTACTATTTAATTTAATTAAAAAATCAACAAATCCAAGCCTTGAAATCAGCTACTTTTTCGCGACTAACAATCACTTCATCGTCCTTAAAGGTTGGCAAAATTACCTTCAATCGAGAATTACTGTGCACTACAATCTCCTTTATTGACTTCATTGGAACAATAAATTTTCGGCTAATTCTATAAAATTGCTTAGCATCTAATTCTTGTTCTAAAACCTCCAAAGTCGATTCGATTAGATAATTTCTATTATCGAAAGTATGGATATACGTCCCTTTATTCTCGCTAAAAAAACATTCGATTTCATCAATAGAAATCACCTTGAGATGCTGCCCTATTTTGACTGTAAATCGAGTTTTGAAATTTTTATCGAAAGGATTGGATAACATTTTTTTGATGGTTTCAAAGTCTAAATTCAGCGTTGGATTTTGACCAGGAAAACGGATTTTAAATTTAGAAATTGCCACTTCTAAATCATCTTCGTCGATGGGTTTCAGAAGGTAATCAATGGAGTTTAATTTGAATGCTTTTAACGCATATTCGTCATACGCTGTAGTAAAAATTACAGCACTTTTTATATCCGCTTTTTCGAAGATTTCAAACGACAAACCATCCGATAATTGAATGTCTAAAAAGATCAAATCGGGATGCTCATTTTTAGAAAACCATTCAATAGATTCCTCGACCGAATGAAGCATCACACTTACTGAAATATTGAGTTTTTCTAATTTACGTTGCAGCAATCTTGCTGCTGGTTTTTCGTCTTCGATTATTATTGTTGTCATTTGTAAGTTGGAGGTTAGAGGTGGGAAGTTAGAAGTTAGAAGTGTCTTGTAGCTGATCACTAGAAAACTGATCTCTGAACACTTTCCCTACTCCCATTTTTCGTTTTTGTCTTTTTCCATAAATTCTTTAATTTTTCTTTCTTCCCAGTCAGCACCAAAAAATAGATCTCTACCAAAAACTGACAGTCCGTGCGCTAACAAACCAATTCCCCAAAAGAAAGCAGTTGAATAGGTTCCCCATTTGAAAAAAACTTCAGTACCCATCTCACTGCTATTGACTGACGATATAATTATAAATGCATTTACAAGCACAAAAACCAGCGCGTGAATATAAAATCCTTTGATTCTTTTTACCCTTTTATAGGCCAATTCATATCGATCATCTGGATTGAAATTTCCAGCTTGGTATTCGTCAAACATTCGTCTCGATCTTCTCATAACTTTACAATTTAATTATTTCCAAGTATTTTTGGTTTGTTCCTCTTTTTCAATAAATTCTTTTATTTTTTTCTCTTCCCAATCCTTGCTAAAAAAAGGCATATAATTGAACACTTTCATCCCGTGAAAAACCACCCCAATTCCCCACCATAACAAGGGCCATAAAAACCATAAATATTGTGGCGACGTAACCAAGTTAATCACTAAAAGTCCAGCATTAACGACGATAAAAGCTATTAAATTCCCATAAAAGCCTTTAATATCTTCTACTCTCTTGCGTGCATTATAATAGCGCTCTTCTTCTGTATATTGCTTTTCCATGACTATTTCCAGGTTTGTTTGTTATCTTCTTTATTTAATATTTCTTGAATTTTTCTTTCTTCCCAATTCGCTCCATAACCAAAGGTTTGAAAAGCGTGCATCGTTAATCCGAACCCCCAACCTGCTGCTGAAAACCAAAACCAGTGAAATTGTGGGGAATAGGTAAGATTTACAAAAATTAAAACCGGGATGACACAGCAATAAGAAATCAGGTTCCCATAAAACCCTTTGAGTTGTTCTACTCTCTTTTTTGCTCTAAAATAAGCTGTATTTTCACTATAACTTGATGTTGTTTCCATAATGCTAATTTGTTTTGTTAAAATTGGTATTTTGACTGTAAACGTTTGTTCATTTTGTTCAATCAATACTTTTCTATTGGTAATAATGCTGTAGCGGTTAATGATGTTCTGAAGACCAACTCCTCGTCTATCCTGCAACACTTCTTTCTTTTGATAATCATTTTGTATGACTAAATAATCACCCTCTATAAAAATCCGAATCTTTAAAGGTTTTTGCTCGCTAACTACATTATGTTTTACTGTATTTTCTAATAAAAGCTGCAAGGAAAGCGGAACTACTTTGGCTTCTGGATTAGGAATTCCTTCAGGTAGTTCGTAAAACAAACTGTTCTCGAAACGCATTTTCAATAAATTCATATAGGTTTTAGCGAATGCCAATTCCTCTTCTACTGATACCAATTCCTTGTCTTTTTGTTCCAAAACGTAACGATATATTTTAGACAAGGACGTGGTAAATCGTTGTGCATTTTCAGGATTTTCTTCGATCAAGGAGCTCAAAACATTCAGGCTATTGAAAAGAAAATGTGGATCTATTTGGTTTTTCAGGCTTTCAAACTTAGCATTTGCAGTACCTGCGATGATTTTTTGTTCTTTTACTTTATTGTCTTGGTAACTTCTATAGAGATATACAAAATGCGTAATCAACAATACTATAAAAGTAAAAATTGAAGCGACAAGGTAATCTGATGGAGTTTCATTAGCAATAAAAACGGCAAAAGATTGATTATTTATAACTGTGTTTATAAAAATTCTGAGTAAAAAAATGACAAACAATGATAAAAAAAACGAAGAGGTAAAACCAACAAGTATTCTTCTTATTGAAAATCGTTCATTGACAAAAATCTTATCTAATTGTATGAACAAAAAGGCATTAGCTATATGCAAGGAAACGCTGTACAGCATCGTATACATAAACATTAATCTGAGCCTTTCATTAAAGGAAAAAGTTCCGCCATTGACCACCTCTATGAAATTGAGCAATCCAAAAATGACAATTCCAATTACAATTGCTCTAGGGAATTCTCTGAAATAAACATTTTTCATTGTTCGACTTATTTAATGCTCCGCAACTATTTTATTTACATTTTTTTTGAGCTTCTAAAGCTCTTTCCAATCCCCATTTTGGCGAAAAGGGCGTTTCTGGTTTAAAAGTAGCAAAAAGACCGATAGCTTTATCAATTTGCGCGCAGATTGGCTTCGTATCGGTGCCCCAAAATTGTGCTGCACCAATTTCAAACTCCGCTTTTCCGAAAACAGCTCTTGGGTTCTCAGGTGCAATTGCCTGGGCTTTACCATACAATTCCATAACTTTTCCTGACAATTTTTGGCCATTGATCATTGGATCGAAAGTAATCCAAGCCGTGTGAATCATCGCTTGCATAATGATAAGCTCTGCATTGTTTGGAGTTTTTATCAATTCAACATCTAAGGCGTTTTGCGCTTTTGTCAACAATAAATTAATCTGTTCCTTATCTTTTGTTTGAAATGCCGTTGTAGTGTTTACTAGAGCAACATAATAATTGGGCAGCCAAGATGTTGGCTCTGCCAAAGCAATTCTTTCGAACATAGCCGATGCTTCAGTGTTTTTCCCTTCTCCCCAAAGCTGGAAGGCTTTCCCCATTCCTTGCTCAAATTTACCTTGAGCTGAGACTACAATCATTGTAAAAAAAGCGATAGTTGTGATAATTTTCTTCATTTTAATAGATTTTAGATAGTTGGTTAATCGTTGAATTTGACATCAATTTTCAAGTCTTTACTCAAGTCGAATTTGGCATCTTCATATTTTGGAGGTCCCATTTTACCTTTAGCATTATTAGAACAGGCAACATCTTCCTTTGGAATACCTAAAAAATTGGTGTCCAATTTGCCGTTATTGTTAGCATCGTGGTAGGCCGAAACACCATATTTCCCTTTTGGAATATTAGAAAAAGTAACTGTTGCACTATTCGATTTAATCTCAGAAGAAGTTCCCTTAAAAGCTTTTTTGAGAAATGTACCCTCAGAGTTAAACAATCCAACTTGAACAACTCCAGTATTGTTTTTCAATCCAGAGATTTTTACAGTTAAGTCAACGTTTTGAGCAGAAATTAAACTGCTGATAAATAATACTATTGAAATGATAATTTTTGTCATAATTCCTTATTTTTAAATTGATTACTAATTCTTGAACAAATATAAAACGGTTAAAATGGTTTTGAAACTTAAATCAACTGAATTGTTGATTTTTGAGGATGAATTGTATTGGGCGTAATTTTTTTTTGTAAATTTGAACAAACTAATACTTATGAGCACTGCTGAATTAAAACTGAAACTATTCCGAGAAATTGACACACTTGAAAAGTCAAAATTAGAACAGATTTATGGCATAGTTCTCAATTTCATCAATAAGGAAAATGACACTGAAGAGTGGAACGCCCTTACTTCAACTCAGCAAGAAGGCATACAAGATGCTATTGATGAGATGAATATTAGTAATGGACTAGATCATAACGAACTGATAGAAAAATACGCAAACAAGTATGCTTAAGCCAATAAAATGGTCTTCCTACGCAGACGATGATTTTTCCAAACTCCTAGAATACCTCGACAAAAGATGGAGTAAAAAGGTCTGTTTAAAATTTATTAACAAGCTGGATTTTTGTATTAATCTTATTCATAAAAATCCGAATCAATTTCCTTATATAAACAAAGAATTTCAAATAAGAAAGTGTGTCGTAACCAAACAGAACACAATTTTTTATAGAGAAACCAGTACAAGAATAGAAATTTTAAGATTGTATGACTCACGTCAAAATCCTGAAACTTTAAAATTCTAACTAGTCATTCCTTAAAAACAAATTAACAATCTGATTGTTAATAACTTATGATAAAATAATATTAAAAAAGGCTCTGTTAAATTGCCAAAAAGTGTATATTTCGGTATAAAAAAGTGGCAATATGTTAG
>NZ_JBIKRX010000155.1:0-3585 GCF_044348915.1 Flavobacterium sp.
CTTTCAATAATGCTTTCTCTACATCTGCACTTTGCTCTCCAAATAATGCACTTGCTCCTTGAAGTCCAGCGAATACTCCGACTCCTAATTGAAGTCCTTGCATGGTAGTATCTAAAGCTCTTGTATCAGATGCCAACAACTTAATCTGTGCTTGTTGATCGCCCATTGCATCAGTCAAATTAGCTAACTTTGCTTGAGCTTGTACATATTCTTCTCCAGTTAATGTAGGTAAGACAGCTTTTAATTCTGCTATCTGTGCCTTATAAGACTTCATTTTACCTGCCATCTTCTCAGTCTCAGTAGCCATCTTTTGAGTAGCAACCACTCCTTTATCAATAGCATCTCCAAGCTGTTTAGTAGCTTGAACTTGGTCAATCTTACCCTTTTTATAAGCATCAACAGTCTCTTTTCCTGCCTTGCCAAAGTCCTTTTCCTTAGCAGTAGCATTGGACAATTCAGAACTAAGCTCCTTAATCTCGTTAGTAGATTCAGCTATTGAGATGTCGTTAAATGTCTTTTTTGCTTTCGCCAGGTTACTCAATCCTTCAGCACCACCCTTGACATTCTTAGTAAACTCATCAACTTGCTTGGTAGCATTCTCCATTACTCCATCCAATGAAGCGACTTGCTTAGTAGCATCTGTCGTGTCAAAAAGGACCTTAAATATTATATTCTCTGTTGCCATTATTATTATTTATGAATTGAAATATAGTAATTTTATACCAAATAGTATTATACCATTTAGTATTAAGATTCAAGCTCCTCTCTATCCTCGAACAGCTCATCATACATCTCTGCACTCATCACATCAATTATCTTGTAACATCTCCTTAGTATATTCTTTTTTAAAATACTTTCTTCTGATGTCATTGGATTAATCATGTCGGCTATCTGAATAAGAGTAGCACAGGAAGTAAAGTATTCCTCACGAGTGGTAAACTCAACCTCAAAGTCCAAGTCATCATCATCTTCGATTGGTGCTTCTTTCTCTTTTGCCATGATTAAAAAATATTAGTGATTCGAGCTATCTGCCCATTATGTTTGCAATGTAAAAAACCCTCAATAGCTTTGATACTTAAATAGCCGTTACGATGATGCCAGCTATCTGTGCCTGATGGACTCCTCAAGCTTTCAACAGTTATGCCGATAAAGTCCTTAGCAGTTTTATGATGCACATGATGAGTATAAACGTATCTGTGCTTGGTAGATGCCCATTCTTGACTGAACTCCTGAGCCATCAATAAAGGTAAGTCAGCTAACTTAGCACCATCGCCATGAGTAGTGCCTATCAAATTATTGTGATACTTAAATCCTTTCCTATGTGCTATTGAACAATCAAAAGTGATATTCTTGCAGTCCTTAAAGTAAGTCTTGATGACGTCAGCTAAAAAGAAACCATTAGTATAATCGTGATTGCTTGGATTGAAAGTGAAGTGAACATCAGCAACCGTTACCAACTTTAAAAGGATGTCAATGTAAAGCTGTTTAGCAATCAAAAAGTTATCATACCACATTCCATCAGTATCTTGTGGAGTGCCTGATGTAGTCATTCTCTTTGGATTGTCCACATGGAGTATATCGTTACCACCGATGAATAAAATCTTATCAATGGCAAAGGATGATACCTTTTGCAATATGCCATCAACTCCTTCCAATGCCCTTTTAACTGCTATTTGATTATTGTAATCTTCGCCAGTCTCGAATGCTGTACATAACTTGCCAATGTGAATGTCGGCAGGATCTAAAACTAATAAGTAGCTATTCTTATCCACTACCCTCTTGAGCTTTGGAAACTTAGGAATAAAAGCTTGTAGGTCCTTAATCAAGTCTGCTTTAAGCTCACTTACCTTTACTATCTCATTAGGCACAAAGTCAGGATTCACAACAAAGGCACTCACTCCTGGAGTAGTATCTGTTGGCTTAGTCTTAATCCATATATTTTTAGCTGATGTCAATGGCACATCTGTAAGCTCACAAGCATTCAAGATGCCCTCATGCAAGTCTAATATCCTCTTTTTATTTCTCATGATATAAATCTTCAAGGCATTTATATCAAGATTATCATCGGAGCTATCTTCAGTGTTTAAAAGTATCTTAGCTAACTTGGTATATGAGTCGTGGAATGATGGATTGGCTATAATTAAGTCCCTAATTTGTTGGTCTAAATGACTAAATTTTGACTTCATTGCATGATTAATTAGGCATTAGTGATGTCAGATTGACTTAATGAATTGTAACTCATACAAAGTTATTCATAAATTATTGAATTACACTATAAATCTAACTTAGTCCGATAAATATTTACTAATGAATATTTGAAAGCGTCTAATAAATGCGACAACTCCTTACCCTCGCCACTACTCTTTTTGATTAGATTACCATGCATATCTGCTTCACAATAGGTAAGGTCCTTGATTAGATAAGGCATAGACTCATTGATAAAGCACTTGTTAAAGTGGAAGGCACGATTCATTATCTCTCGGCTATTATGATTGGAGTGATTCATACCAGGTATAGTGAATGCCCTATCATGTAAATTTAACTCATCCTTGATGACATGATAATAATTTAACCCTCCTTTACTGATGGCTTGGCGATTCTTACCGGTGCTATCTCCTGTTACTATCACATAGTTTGACTTTGGAAGCTTGCTCCTTATCTCAGCACAAAGTTGCCATATGTCGCTATTCCTTAGCCGATACTCCTCAATAAAGTAAACTACTCCAGCTCTAATCTGTGATGCAACACAAGTCATTGGATCTACGTTAAAGTCAAATGAAAGTAATATATCCGAATTATCAAACTCAAAATTGCCAACGTGTTTACTCTTATCAAAGTTAGTGATGTATGGCTTATCAACCTCAGCTCTTCCCCACTTACCATATAGATTGATGTCTAATAAGTTTTGATTATGCTCATACTTCCTTCTTAAACTTATCTCATAGGCTTCCTTATCAATGTATTCATTATCATTTAAAGTAGAGTGATGGATGAGTAGGTCATCTCCATAATCAGCTCTCGGCTTGCTGATGTCATCAGGACTAAAGAAATAGGACCGTATAAAGTTATTCTCATCCACCGGATTAAAGGCACAGATGAATTGTAGGTATTCGGCTTGTGGAGTCCTTAGAACTGAGTCAATCATATCAATAGACTCTTTGGAGCATTCGGTTATCTCATCCACAAAGACATGAGTAGCTTGACTTATACCCTTAGTCTTTTCAGCTTCTACTAATCCATAAGGCATTATCTTATGACCAGTAATCTTATTAGTGAACACCATTGAGCTGTTGGCTACCTCGCTATATTCAAAATAATGCTTCATGCCAAACATCTTGATAGCAAAGCAGATGTCCTTGAATGTAGTTGAACGTATTGTCTCGTGATTCTTTCTGCAATAATAAATGGCTCTATGCTTAGGTGCAAACGACTCCATCAATAGCTTGAGGATGATGTGAAAGGTCTTGCTTGATCCTCGACTTCCATAACAAACAAGATATCTCTGTTTGCTTTCTAATACAGGAATGAATGCTTTTGAATAGAACTTACGAGGTATTTTTGGTTTCTCATTCTCCATCCTTTTCT
>NZ_JBIKRX010000078.1:0-12773 GCF_044348915.1 Flavobacterium sp.
GTGACTCCAGAAGCCAATATTTTAAAAACCATTTGTAAAAAAGTAAAACCTGATTTCGGTTATAATTTACATGATCAAAGTAGTTTATATTCTATTGGACACACTAAAGAACCAGCAGCAATTTCGTTTTTAGCCCCTGCATTCGATTATGAGCAAACTGAAAATGTAGTTCGAAAAAAGGCCATCAAACTTATTGCCAATATGAATTCACATCTACAGAACTATATACCCGGGAAAGTTTCTAGATATAATGATGAATTTGAACCACGCGCCTTTGGAGATAATTTCCAATCTTGGGGCGTTTCTACAATTTTAATAGAATCTGGTGGCTATAAAGATGATATTGAAAAACAATTCATCCGGAAATTAAACTTCTATACCATCTTACAATCTTTTGAAAGTATTTGTGATCAATCTTACCAAAAAGAAAACGAGGAAGACTATTTTAACATTAAAGTCAACAGCCGTTTTAATTATGATTTGGTAATTCGTAACTTGGGCTTATCCAAAAATGGATTCAAATTCAAAACAGATATTGGCGTGAATCAGGAACAAATTCTAAATAGTGATTTAAAGTCAGTATCTTTTAGAGGAACAATTGCCGAAATTGGCGATATGCATAATAATTTTGGTTACGAAAACTTTGATGCCAACGGAATGGATTATATGGTTCCAAAAATCAAAATAATGACTCAAAAAGAATGGGGTGATTTGACTCTTACAGAAGAATTTCAGTTAGCCCAACAAGGTTATTTATATGTAAAAATAACCGATAGAAACAATCCAAACACTAAAAACAGAATACTTCAGCTAACCGAAAACGAAACCATAGTAAACAACAACCCGGAAACGAGAAAAGCAGCTAATTTCATCCTAGTAGAAAACTCAAAACCTCGGTATGCAGTTATCAATGGCTTTTTCGTAGATTTATCAAAAGAACCAAAGGTGTTTCATAATATTATAAGCAACTAAATACATGAAAAATAAACTTCTCTATATCCTGATTTTTGCTATTGCCACGTCGGTCTATTCCCAAAAAATACCGACCAAAAAAATCAAAAAGCTCATTGAGAAATCGGAACTTCTCAACGAACACTTTGTAGGCTTTGCTCTTTTTGACCAAGAAAAAGACAAAATGATTTATGAGCAAAATGCGAGCAAACACTTTGTCCCAGCATCCAATACAAAAATGTATACTTTTTACACTGCTTTAAATGTACTGGGCGATTCGATTCCCGCTCTAAAATATACAATCAAAGGAGACTCCTTGATTTTTTGGGGTACGGGCGATCCTACACTAGCCTACTCTACTTTCAAATCGAATAAAGTTGTTGATTTTTTGAAGGCATCAACCAAAAAATTATTCTTTATTTCCAATAATTACAAAGGAAATTTTTATGGATATGGTTGGAATTACGATGATTATTTAGAAGATTTTCAACCAGAATTGACTGCTTTTCCAGTAGATGGAAATACAGCGAAAGTCTATAAAAATGAGGCTGGAGGTGTGACTGTAAAACCTCCTTTTTTACAACCGTTTTTCAAAGTTGACCCCAATTATATTCACGAATATTTTACTATTCATCGAGATTTTTATAGTAATCAATTTACTTATCCTTCTACTATTTCTAAAACAGGTTACCTGCAAGAAATCCCTTTTAAAACAAGTCCTGAACTGACGATTTCACTTCTGGAGGAAAAAACCAACAAAGACATTAGCCTAATTGACATTCCTTTACCAAAAGATTTCAAATTAGTTTACAGCGAAAAAACTGATGATGTGCTGCGAAAAATGATGCTGGTTAGTGATAATTTCATTGCCGAACAATTGTTGTTAGTCTGTTCGTCGACAATGTCAAACGAATTATCAACCGACAAAATAATTGATTACAGCAAAATAAATTTTATGAAAGAGTTTGCGAATGACATCACTTGGGTTGATGGTTCTGGCTTGTCTCGTTATAATTTATTCACTCCAAACAGCTCAATTATTTTGCTAAAAAAAATCAGCAACAAAATCAACGATGAAGAAAGGCTACAAAGTTTGTTTCCAGCTGGTGGAATTTCAGGTACATTGAAAAGAGCTTATAAAACGGACAATGAAAAAGCATTTGTTTGGGCAAAAACGGGAACGCTTACCAATGTGTACAACCAGAGCGGCTACATCATTACTCGAAAAGGCAAGAAATTAATCTATGCGTTTATGAATAACAACTTTACGAGAACTACTGATGAGATAAGAAGTGAAATGGCACGAATAATTACTGAAATTCATAATAATTATTAGCTCTTTTTGTTCTTCAATAATAGACTTTCAGATTACTTTTAAAGCGTACCTTTGTAAAAAATATAAAAATGACAAATAACGATATCCTCAAAAAGCTACGAGTTGCATTGATGTTGCGAGATGACCAAATAGTAGAAATTTTAGAACTTGTTGATTTTAGAATCTCAAAATCAGAATTGAGCGCTTTTTTTCGTGCCGAAGACCATCCTAATTATGTAGAATGTGGCGATCAAATATTGCGTAATTTCCTAAACGGACTGGTAATTCATTTACGAGGAACCAAAGAAACCCCAAAGAACCCAAACGAGGTTTTGGCAAAGCATAAAGCTCAAATTCCTTCCAAAGAGGGAGCGCAGGAACGCAAGGAATTCAAAGCAAAACCAAAAGGCGAAGAGAAAGCAAGAGGCGACCAAAGCCCTTCTAAAACGAACCCTGCAGCTAAAAAGAAACCTTTCAAAAAGCCAGCTCCAAAAGTTCAAGTGGTTGAGAAAGTGAAATTCAATTTTGGGAAGAATAAAAAAGTATAAATAATGAAAACCGCATTGATTATTGGCAGTACGGGACTTATTGGTTCTCAACTTTTAGAAATTCTTCTAAAAAGTGCCGAATATTCAGCAGTAATCACTTTCGTAAAAAGAGATTCAGGAATTCAGCATCCAAAATTAAAGCAACACCTAATCGATTTTGACAATCCGGAAAGCTATGAGAAATTTGTTGTAGGAGACGATTTCTTCTCCACAATTGGCACAACCATAAAGAAAGCTGGAAGTCAAGAGGCTTTCAGAACAGTAGATTTTGGTTATCCCAAAACATTCGCATCTATTGCAATGCAGAATAACGTTAAACAATTTTTGATTATTTCATCTATTGGAGCTAATGCCAAGTCCGGAAACTTTTATCTAAAAACAAAGGGAGACATTCAAGATTTTCTTAAAGTTTGCCATTTCGAAAGTGTTTCAGTCCTTCAACCTTCGCTACTTTTGGGCGAGAGAAAAGAATTTCGTTTAGGAGAAAAAATGGGTGCATTTTTTATGAATCTTTTTTCCTTTGCATTTGTTGGGAATATTAGAAAATACAAACCAATCCAAAGTGAAGCTGTAGCCAAAGCAATGTTTGACATCGCTCAAAAAAACAAACCTGGTTTCAATATATTTGAATCGAATCTGATTCAAGAAATAGCAAATAAAAAATCCTGTTAGCCGCAGCTAACAGGATTTTTACTATAAAATTATTTCTCTTTAATTAAGAAAGTGCTTTTTTAACTTGATCCGCAGCTTCTTGAAATTGTACAGCCGATAAAATTGGCATTCCAGAATTATCGATTAACTCTTTCGCAATTTCAGCATTGGTTCCTTGCAAACGAACGATGATCGGCACTGTAATAGCGTCTCCCATATTTTTGTAAGCATCAACAACACCTTGAGCAACACGGTCACAACGAACGATTCCACCGAAGATATTAATCAAAATCGCTTTCACATTTGGATCTTTCAAGATGATACGGAATGCTAATTCAACACGTTTAGCATCGGCGGTTCCTCCTACATCTAAGAAGTTTGCTGGTTCAAAACCGGCATATTTTATTAAATCCATTGTTGCCATTGCTAGACCTGCACCGTTTACCATACAACCTACAGTTCCGTCAAGATCTACATAGTTCAAACCGGCTGCTTTTGCTTCTACTTCGATTGGATTTTCCTCACGAACGTCGCGCATTTCAGCTAATTTTGGATGACGAAATAATGCATTATCATCTAAATTCACTTTAGCATCAACTGCAATAATTTTGTTATCGGAAGTTTTCAGAACAGGATTGATTTCAAACATAGATGCATCTGACCCAATGTATGCTTTGTATAAAGCATCTACGAACTGCACCATTTCTTTGAAAGCATTACCTGAAAGTCCAAGGTTGAAGGCAATTCTTCTTGCTTGAAAACCTTGTAATCCTACTGAAGGGTCAATTTCCTCAGTAAAAATTAAATGAGGTGTAGTTTCAGCCACATGCTCGATATCCATTCCACCTTCGGTAGAATACATAATCATATTACGACCTCTACCTCTATTCAATAATACCGACATATAAAACTCGGAAGTTTCGCTTTCGCCAGGATAATAAACATCCTCAGCAATCAAAACTTTATGAACTTTTTTACCCTCAGCAGAAGTTTGAGGAGTAATTAAATTCATTCCAATAATTTGTTCGGCTAATTCTTCTACCTGTTGTAGATTTTTGGCAAGTTTTACTCCTCCGCCTTTTCCACGTCCACCAGCGTGAACTTGTGCTTTTACTACGTGCCAACCTGTTCCAGTTTCGGCAGTCAATTGTTTAGCAACTGCAACCGCTTCTTGTGGGTTGTTTGCTACATATCCACGTTGCACTTTTACACCATAACTGGCTAAAATTTGTTTTCCTTGGTATTCGTGTATGTCCATTATTCAGTATTTTTTTGCTTATATAAAAAAGTGCTACAAACATAACAAAAAATCATCTTAAAACTATATATCTTTTTTTAATAAAACCATAATTTTTTAAAGAGAGAAAAAAAAACTGAAAGCAATATCTTTTTGAAACAAAACATTGAATTTTATGACCGGAATTTTCGATAAAAATCGACCAAAACAAAAGCACTATATCGTTTGAGTGTTTTAAATAAAACTTCAATATCTCTAATAATATTTTCTGAAATTAGTCCAAATTATCAAATTAGAATTATCGTTTTGTTAATTTGGCTGATTTTGAATGATTAATTGCTATTATTCGAATGAATTTTTAACATAATAGCAAAAATAAGTGAAAGACAAACATAAAAATTGATGTGAATAATGAAATCTTTATTTTTGCATAAAAAAATAATAAGCATGAAAATTAAAGAACAAGGTCTTTATTTGCCAGAATTCGAGCATGAAAACTGTGGAGCTGGATTTATTTGCAATCTTAAAGGCGAGAAAACAAATCAAATTATTCACGATGCATTAGAAATTCTAGTAAAACTAGAACATCGTGGTGGAGTTAGTGCTGATGGAAAGACAGGAGATGGTGCTGGTTTATTGATAGATATCCCTCACGAATATTTCAATAGAGTTTGTAATTTCAAGCTGCCAAATGCACGTGAATATGCAGTTGGAATGGTCTTTTTACCAAAAACTGAGAACCAATATGTTTTCTGTAAAGACATTTTCGAAAAAGAAATAAAGAACCAAGGTTTAATGATTTTGGGTTGGAGAGATGTTCCGGTAGATTCTTCACAATTAGGAGAAATTGCTTTGGCCTCTGAACCAACAATTAAACAAATATTCATAGGAAAAAGCGAAGCAATTGATGATGCAACTTTTAAAGCAAAATTGTATGCTGCACGTAAAATTACGGAGCACACGATCATTAATTCTAAAATTTCGGAGAACTCCTATTTTTACATTCCAAGTTTATCGACTACTACCTTAATATATAAAGGCATCATCATGCCTGAAGATATTGGGCCATATTATACCGATTTACAACAAACCGACTTAGTAACTCGTTTGGCCTTAGTTCACCAACGTTTTTCTACTAATACCATGCCTTCCTGGGAATTGGCTCAGCCGTTTAGATACATCTGTCAAAATGGGGAAATCAATACTTTAAAAGGAAATGTGAGCAGAATGCGTGTTCGTGAAGAAATCATGAAAAGTGACGTTTTTGGATCACAAATAGACAAATTATTCCCAATCATTATCCCAGGAAAATCAGATTCTGCTTCGATGGATATGGTGGTTGAACTGCTACTTCATACAGGACGATCATTGCCAGAAGCAATGATGATGATGATTCCAGAAGCTTGGGAAAAACACCAAACCATGTCACCAGAACGCAAAGCATTCTACGAATACAATGCTTGTATAATGGAGCCTTGGGATGGTCCAGCATCAGTTCCATTTTCAGATGGTGATTATGTAGGTGCTTTATTAGACCGTAATGGTTTAAGACCTTCTAGATACACTGTAACCAAGAGCGGCAAATTGATTATGGCATCAGAAATTGGTGTTGTCGATGTTGCTCCAGAAGATGTAGAAAGCCACGGAAGATTAGAACCAGGAAAAATGTTCTTGGTGGATATGAACGAAGGACGCATCATCAATGATGAAGAAATAAAAAGCAAAATCGTTTCTGAAAGACCTTACCAGCAATGGTTAGATCAATTCCGTTTGCACTTGAAAGATGTTCCTAGTACTTCAGAAGTTTGTTCTATTGAAACTACTGATTTAGCTACCAGAGAACGTCTTTTTAATTATACACTCGAAGACATTCAAGATGTAATTACCCCAATGGCACAATCTGGGAAAGAGACACTTGGTTCTATGGGAACAGACACTCCTCTAGCCGTTTTATCAGATAGACCGCAGCTTATTGCTAATTACTTTAAACAATTATTTGCACAAGTTACCAATCCGCCTTTAGATGGAATTCGGGAAGAAATTGTAACTGACATCAGTTTAAATCTTGGTAAAGACAGAAATATTTTCAGCATTACTGAAAGACAATGTCGAAAACTAAGAATTCAAAACCCCGTTATCTCTAATAAAGACTTGGAAAAAATTAGAGCCATTTCGATTGATCATTTCCACGCCGAAACTTTTGAAATCTTATATCCAAAAGCCAAAGGACTAAATGGTTTAGAAGATGCTTTAGACTCTTTAATAATTCAAGTTACAAAGGCAGTAGAAAGAGGCACCAACATTATCATTTTATCGGATAGAGGTGTCAATAAAGAATTAGCTCCTATTCCATCTTTATTAGCTTGCTCTTATGTAAATCATCAAATGAACCGTTTGCGTAAGCGTTCTTATTTCGATATTATTATCGAATCGGCTGAACCACGTGAACCACATCATTTTGCCACTTTATTTGGTTACGGAGCAAGTGCAATCAATCCTTATATGGTCAACGAAATCATTCGTGTACAAGTACGAGAAGGATTTATTACTGGCATCGACGAAGAAAAAGCAGTTCACAATTTCAATAAAGCTATTGGAAACGGACTTGTAAAAATCATGAACAAAATCGGAATCTCGACTTTACATTCGTATAGAGGTTCGCAAATTTTTGAAATCGTTGGTTTCAATTCTAAATTTGTTGAAAAATACTTCCCATATACTACTTCAAGAATCCAAGGAATTGGATTGTATGAAATAGAAAAAGAAATCAACGAACGATACAAATATGCTTATCCAGATAATTTGATTCCTAATCGTTTAGGATTAAATATTGGTGGAGAATACAGATGGAGACGTAATGGCGAAAGACATATGTTCAATCCTACTACTATAGCTAAATTACAGCAAGCTGTTAGATTGAGTGATCAATCAAGCTATAATGAATATTCTAAAGCCATAAATGACCAAGCACATAATTTAATGACCATCCGTGGTTTGTTTGAATTTGACAACTTAAATCCAATACCGCTAGATGAAGTGGAGCCTTGGACAGAAATTGTAAAACGTTTTAAAACAGGAGCAATGTCTTACGGATCCATCTCGAGAGAAGCTCACGAGAACCTAGCCATTGCGATGAACCGTATTGGAGGGAAATCGAATTCAGGCGAAGGAGGTGAAAACAGAAAACGCTTCCAACCCGATATGAATGGAGACAGCCGAAATTCGGCTATCAAACAAGTTGCGTCGGGACGTTTTGGAGTAACTTCACACTATTTGTCAAGTGCGAAAGAAATACAAATCAAAATGGCTCAAGGTGCAAAACCTGGAGAAGGCGGACAATTGCCAGGCGAAAAAGTATTGCCTTGGATTGCAGAAGCACGAAATTCGACACCTTATGTAGGTTTGATTTCGCCGCCACCGCACCACGATATATACTCTATTGAAGATTTAGCACAATTAATTTTCGACTTGAAAAACGCGAACAGAGAAGCTCGCATCAACGTAAAATTAGTTTCAGAAGTGGGTGTAGGAACTATCGCAGCGGGAGTTGCTAAAGCAAAAGCCGATGTAGTATTGATCGCAGGTTACGATGGTGGAACTGGAGCATCTCCATTAACATCTTTGAAACACGCTGGTCTTCCTTGGGAACTTGGACTAGCTGAAGCACAACAAACATTGGTTTTAAACAACCTCAGAAGTAGAATTGTTGTAGAATGTGACGGACAGTTAAAAACAGGCCGTGATGTGGCAATTGCTGCTTTATTAGGAGCTGAAGAATTTGGTTTTGCTACTGCTCCCCTAGTAGCATCTGGTTGTATAATGATGCGTAAATGTCACTTGAATACTTGCCCAGTGGGTATAGCCACTCAAGACAAAGAATTGCGTAAAAACTTCAAAGGGACACCAGAACACGTAATTAACTTCTTCTATTATGTAGCCGAAGAATTAAGAGGCATTATGGCTCAGTTAGGCTTTAGGACTTTAGCAGAAATGGTGGGACAAACCCATAAAATCAATTCTAACAAAGCAATTACGCACTACAAAGCAAAAGGTTTAGATTTATCTGCCATTTTGCATACTCCGGACGGATACAGCGAAAGAATTGTTAGAAATACCGAAAAACAAGACCATAATTTAGAAAATGTACTGGATTTCCAGATCTTGAAAGATTCGCACCGCGCGATGTACAGAAAAGAAAAAATGACTTTGAATTATCCTATAAATAACACAAACCGTTCGGTTGGAGCTATTGTAAGTAATGAAATTTCAAAAATTTACGGATATCTTGGTTTACCGGAAGACACCTTAAATATTAACTTCAAGGGTTCTGCCGGTCAAAGTTTAGGAGCTTTTAGCGCTCACGGATTAACATTTACTGTCGAAGGAAATACCAATGACTATTTAGGAAAAGGACTTTCGGGAGCTAAGTTAATTATCAAAAAACCTGCAAGCGCCACTTTTGTTGCCGAAAATAATATTATAGTAGGTAATGTTTGCTTATTTGGAGCCATCGAAGGACAAGCCTACATCAATGGTATTGCAGGAGAACGTTTTGCAGTGCGAAATTCTGGTGCAACGGCTGTTGTAGAAGGAGTTGGCGATCACGGCTGTGAATATATGACCGGTGGAAAAGTAGTTGTTTTGGGTAAAACCGGAAGAAACTTTGCAGCAGGTATGAGTGGCGGTATTGCCTATATTTATGATCCTGAAAACAAGTTTACCAACGGTTTATGCAACACGGAGTCAATCGCTTTTGAAACAATTGAAACAGCAGAAGCTGATGAGTTGAAAGCATTGATTACAAAACACGTACTCTACACAAACAGTAGCAGAGGTATCGAACTATTAGCAAATTGGGAAACTAGCCTGCAACAATTTGTTAAAGTAATGCCTACGGAGTACAAAAAAGCCT
The DNA here is from genome assembly GCF_044348915.1 of Flavobacterium sp. Lineage (GTDB taxonomy): Bacteria > Bacteroidota > Bacteroidia > Flavobacteriales > Flavobacteriaceae > Flavobacterium. The sequence goes on from NZ_JBIKRX010000078.1 coordinate 9,615, forward strand.
TGAAGCGTCTGGAAACAGAAGAACAAATTTTTGAAGAATTAACAGCATAATATAATGGGAAAAGTTACAGGTTTTAAAGAATTCGAAAGAATAGATGAATCATATATAGCAGTACAAGAACGAGTTGCCAATTATAAAGAATTTACAGTACCATTAAATGAAGCTGAAATTACAAAACAAGGCTCTCGATGTATGGACTGCGGCATACCTTTTTGCCATAGCGGATGTCCTCTAGGCAATTTGATCCCCGATTTCAATCATATGGTACACCAAGGTGAATGGCAAAAAGCCTCTTGGATTTTACATTCAACTAACAATTTTCCTGAATTTACAGGACGTTTGTGTCCTGCGCCATGCGAAAAAGCATGTGTTTTAGGATTAATTGAAAGTCCCGTATCAATTGAAAATCTAGAAAAAAATATTGTAGAACGCGCCTTCAAGGAAGGCTGGATTAAACCGCAACCACCAAAAACAAGAACTGGAAAAACAGTTGCTGTTGTCGGTTCGGGACCTGCAGGTTTAGCTGCTGCTCAACAATTGAACAGAGCGGGACATTATGTTACCGTTTTCGAAAGAGACGATGCAATAGGCGGATTATTGCGTTACGGAATTCCTAATTTCAAAATGGAAAAAGAAATTATCGATCGTCGTATTGCTATTTTAGAAGCAGAAGGAATCACGTTTAAAGTAAATACACACGTTGGTGTAAACTACGATATCAATGACTTGAAAGCTTTTGATGCCATTGTACTTTGTGGTGGAGCAACCGAAAGAAGAGGTTTACCAACTCCAGGTGCTGATGCGGACGGAGTAGTTCAAGCTATGGATTTCTTAACACAACAAACTAAAGTTGTTTTTGGTCAAAAAGTTGAAAATCAAGTCTTGGCTACAGGAAAAGATGTAATCGTAATTGGTGGTGGAGATACGGGTTCCGACTGTGTTGGAACATCGAATCGCCATGGTGCAAAATCTGTAACCAATTTCGAGATTATGCCAAAACCGCCAAAAGGAAGAAGCGAAACGACACCTTGGCCTTACTGGCCTTTGCAGTTGAAAACCTCCACTTCACACAAAGAAGGTTGCGACAGAAATTGGTTGATTAATACCAAAGAATTCATCAAAGATGCCAATGGCAAATTGATTGCCTTAAAAACTGTCAATGTTGAATGGAAAATGGTTCCCGGACAACGTCCCGAATTGATTGAAGTTCCTGGTTCCGAAAAAACTTGGCCTTGTGATTTAGCGTTACTAGCACTTGGATTTACAGGTCCTGAAAAAACATTAAGCAGTCAATTAGGCATAGAATTGGATTTCAGAAGCAACTATAAAGCGGACTATGGTAAATACCAAACCAACGTTCCAAACATTTTTACCGCTGGCGATATGCGTCGCGGACAGTCGTTAATCGTTTGGGCAATTTCTGAAGGTAGAGAAGCTGCTAGACAAGTGGACATCCACTTGATGGGCTCATCTAATTTGCCGACAAAAGAAGGCGGTGATTTGCCAGGAGTATAAAACAATACAAATTATGTTCATAAAGACCTTGATGCATTTCAAGGTCTTTTTTTTCTTTAAAATTGAAGCAAAAACAGAAATTGTTATTTTTAAAACATTTTGTTATATTTGTTTCATTTTATTAATTACTTGTATGATTCAATAAAGAGTAATAAATTTGCAAAAAATATTTCAAAAAATGCAAGCAAAAGATTTAGTACAATTAGCAGAACAATTCGGTAGTCCATTATATGTTTATGATGCGGCAAAAATCCAATCACAATATCAAAGATTGACAAAGGCTTTTTCGAAAGTTGAAAAATTGCGTATCAATTATGCAATGAAAGCTTTATCCAATGTTGCAATTCTTGAATTATTAAGAGAAATGGGATCTTGTTTAGATGCAGTTTCAATTCAAGAAGTTCAATTAGGACTTCACGCAGGATATTCTCCCGATCAAATCTTTTTTACTCCAAATGGTGTTTCGCTTGAAGAAATCGAAGAAGTTGCTGCAATGGGAGTTCAAATCAATATCGATAATCTTTCTATTTTGGAGCAATTTGGAACAAAATATCCAAACGTTCCGGTTTGTATCCGTATCAATCCGCACGTAATGGCCGGTGGAAACACTAATATTTCTGTAGGTCATATTGACAGTAAATTTGGAATATCCATTCATCAATTGCCACATTTGTTGCGAATTGTTGAAAATACCAAAATGCACATTGTTGGAATTCATATGCATACGGGTTCAGATATTTTAGACATTGAAGTATTTTTATACGCTGCCGAAATCTTATTTGATGTGGCGAAAAACTTCAAAGAACTTGAATTCCTTGATTTTGGAAGTGGATTTAAAGTACCTTACAAAAAAGACGATATCGAAACAGATATTGAAGAATTAGGAAAAAAATTATCCAAAAGATTCAATACTTTCTGTGCTGAATATGGAAAAGATTTGACTTTAATTTTCGAACCAGGAAAATTCCTTGTGAGCGAAGCAGGCTATTTCCTAGCTAAAGTTAATGTAGTAAAACAAACCACTTCGACTGTATTTGCTGGAATTGACAGTGGTTTCAATCATTTGATACGACCAATGTTTTACGGATCGCAACATCATATCGAAAACATTTCACACCCTAACGGAAAGGAACGTTTTTATTCCGTTGTAGGTTATATTTGTGAAACCGATACTTTTGCCAACAACCGCAGAATTGCCGAAATCACCGAAGGTGACATTTTATGTTTCAGAAATGCAGGAGCCTACTGCTTCTCAATGGCTTCAAATTACAATTCGAGATACAAACCTGCCGAAGTTTTATGGCTAAATGGTAAAGGGCACTTAATTAGATCCCGTGAAACTTTCGAAGACCTGCTCAAAAATCAAATTCCATTGCCCGTTGAAACGGCAGCAGTTTAATAATTTTAGAATCCCATTTCAATAAAAACGAAATGGGATTTTTTTTAGCGATATTTTTAATAAACCAACAATTCATTATATAAGTGAGATATATCATATTTTATAGAATAAAATTTACTGTAACTAATCAGTTTATAATTCAAACTCAAATTTAGCTATTATTACCAATGCTTCCAATACATTTAGGCCATTTTTTATAGTTGTATCAATGACTGAGCGTATTTTAGCAAAGTTTTGTGCTGCAT
>NZ_JBIKRX010000154.1:0-3502 GCF_044348915.1 Flavobacterium sp.
ATTACCAGATTCGTGCCAAATTGAACAAGAAGGATGGAAAGAAGATTTCAAATGATCCGAACAAAGGGTTTGTGACTGGGATTGCCTCGGCTATCTATGCGTTGGATAAGGAGGCATCGTTCGTGGTTGCCGAACATGGCGTGGATACGAGCAAGATGTGCAAACGTTCTGACAAATTCTGGTACGCGAACAACCGATATGACTTGCGTCTAGAAGGAAGTGACCTAAGTACGATGGGCGCGAACGCAGTCGCCGTGTACTGGACGTTTGAAACGCAAAGCGAGAAGTCGTCTACGATTCTCTTTCAGAACTGCATGGAGATGGCAGGAAAGAGCGTACTCTACCACAATCACAGCAGCTCGGCGCGCAGCTACTTTGTGGACAGCAAACAAGAAAATCATGCCGTTCCGAAGGACGTCACTATTCCAGACCTTGTTCTGGCCGACCATACCAACCAAAAAATGTATATCTGCGAAGGAAAAATCAAAAAAGATATTCTGATGGGCGTTCGTCAACTGGACAACCTCACAAAATTTATTGAATACGTTCAACCTCTGTATCCTTCTTACACGATTGAGAAGGGCCTGTGTGTATACGTTCCGAAACTCGATGACCTAACTGCTATTCAACCCACTCTCTCTTATCCGATTTGGTTCGGACTCGATTCGCAAGGAAACTATACCATCAATTTGTAATTCAAGCATTCTTTAGTCGCTCTATTCCTATTTGATAGTATTTTTCTTCTTTTTCATAACCTACATAGGTTCTGCCAGTCTGAACGGCCGCTACCGCTGTTGTACCTGAACCCATACAGGAATCAAGAACAATATCACCTTGATTTGTATAAGTGCGAATCAAGTATTTACATAGTTCAATAGGCTTTTGAGTAGGGTGTTCTGCTTTTCCTTCACTTCCAAACTCAAGAATGCTACGAGGATAGTTGGTGACAGTTTGGACATAGTCGCTCTGTGTAGCACGTCCTTCACGGTGAGAGGTTGTTCCTGTTTTTCCTTTCATTGTTTTATTACACTCTGTAGTACCTTGAGGGTTATAAGTCATACGTGGATTTCCGTTTTTGGTCACTTTTCCATAACTAAATACAAGAATGTCTTCGTGTTCGCAAAGGAATCGATAAGGGGCTTGTGCAAAGTTTCCTGTCTTGGTTTTCTTCCATACAAGGGAGTATTTGAACATTTCATAGTTGCTACTAACTAGCATGCTACTGAACGGTTGTTGACCAAAGAGGACAATTGCGCCAGTTGGCTTGATAAGCCGTTTATATTGTTCCCATAGCTCTTTCAATGGAATAATACTATCCCATTTACACTCGGTAAGGCCATATGGAAGATCGGTCAAGATGAGATCAATCGATTTTTCAGGAAGGGCTTTCATACCAACAATACAGTCTGAGTGAAAGATGGTATTATGCCATGTAGGTAGAGGCAGATTGATAGGGATAGATACAGGTTGGTCAGGGACAATAATCACGTTTTTGCTAGGAGCATTTGTTTTATTCAGAGTAAAGATGTATTCTACTATGTCTGAACCCTTTCCTTTCACTCGATTGTACCGTTCGTATGGAATGTCCTCGCATTGTACCGTGCCATATTTACTCATTATTTCTATGATTTTATCTTTGGAAAGGTGTCCCTCGTTATTGTAACTCATTACAACGAAACTAGCATTTGTAAGACGAAGAAGAGTGTCGAGTTCATTTTCTACTTTCGATGCAACACAGAAATTAGATTTCGTATCACTCCAATCACGAAGGCCTGTAACTCCTTTGACTTCGGGTTTATCATTTCGAACAATTGTTTCTAGGACATGATAGTAGTTTCCATACTGACGTTCGTTGTAAGGAGGGTCAAGATATAGGATATCACACTGATGATTTGAAAGAACCGTCGACACGTCGGCATTTAATACGACGCCGTTTGTAGTTAAGGGAAATGGATTAAAGAGTGACAATGGCTTTTCGGAACGAACGTCCCATTTTTTATTGAATGCGCCATACGTACCTGCAGTATTGCTTACACGACTGACAGCAACAATAAGACAGCCGACAAGAAAGTCGTGTTCCAATGGTGTGATATGTGAAGTAGATAACCATTGTTCAATCTGATTGCGAATGGCGTCAATCTTTCTGCCGTTATTTTCGGTAAAGTACATGCGATTACCAACAGGAGTGTACGTTTGGGTGATATAATCACCCTGTCCTTCTAGTGTATTGAGACGTAGCAAGATATCATCAATCGGAGTCATAGACTCTCCAATGATATGCTTGAATGACAGATCCTTGATTGTAATTCCAATAAGGCACTTGGTAAGGACAGAAGAGAATGATAGAATATCACAAGCAATCACATTGTACCCTTTTGATGCGAAATGAGAAGACACTGTACCTGTTCCACAAAAGGCATCGAATAGAACGCATGTTTCCTTGCCAATCTCTTGATAGCAAGCATTAATACTTTTATCGAGAAATTCGAGAAGTTTTTGTTTACAGCCAAGATATCGAATGGTTACAATAGGTGTATTTTTTTTTACATCGCCAGATAGAAGCTCAATGAGCTGGTTCTTTTTTTTTCCACTGTATGAATTGATTTTTTTATATTTACACAGTGTAATAAGTTCCTCGCGTGTTTTTTTGGATAAATCTGTATCATCGATTGGTACAGGGACAGGTGAAGGGGGAGATGTAGAAGAGGCTTCTTGGATATTCTGTTCAGCAACTGTTTCAAGTGTATTTTTCTTGCATGGACGTTTACGTTTGTTATGATTGTCAAGACGGCACTTTTGCGCAAACACTTTTTGACAATTGTCACAACGATGTGTAACCATGGAGTTCTATTTATGGTATGATTCAGCAATTTAAGCTAAATCAGTAACGTTAACTAATTCGTTAACAAACCTAATTGTCAATTTTATGATTTTTGCCATGCATATTATAAAAAAATTGAAGCCGCATACGATTGTAAAAGAAGTCACACTCGCCCTCAAATCCACGCTATCATGTCCCACCACTACCCGACCCGCTTCCAACTTAAGAAGGCGCAAGAGCAGCCGCTTCAAGCTACCATGACGCGCCGCTACCCGACCCGTTTCCAACTGGAAAAGGCGCAAAAAGCGCAAGCGCAGCCACTCCAAGCACCGACGTGCCACACAGCGCAAGAACAGCCGCGCCAATCAGTGGCAAGCCAAACAGACGTGGTACAAGACGAACTGAATTTGATGAAGCAACAAGAAGATGCCTCCAGGATTGTGAATTACTTTCTCGCTCGCGCGAGAGAGAGCAACTCCTTCTTGGACAAGATGGCGGAAACGATCAAACTGTTCGAGTATTTGTACGAACACCCAGTCCTACTCACGACCCACCTCCGCTTCAAAGATATCGTGTGGCACAAGATGGCTCAGTTGGACAGTGAGTTGACCAATGCGCTGATGTGTATTCCTTCCACGCTTGATATTGATCTGTACGTCCTCACCACTCGAACAAACATCG
>NZ_JBIKRX010000145.1:0-3442 GCF_044348915.1 Flavobacterium sp.
GTCTTTGAATCGGAAACGAGCAGCACTTTGCGAAGCAACTGAACACCATAAAAAGTTCCTGCTGATGTAGCGCCGTTGATACTAATCTTATTTTGTGTAACTTCGAATTTGTAAGCTTCCCTGTTTTGGTTTTTGAAATTAGACTGCAATTCAATGCCATCCTTAAGTACAGGAGAATCCGTAATTGCTACTTTTATACCCGTAGCATCTAAAATAGATTCGGATAGAAATGTTGCAATTTGCGCTAGATTTTTATCTTTTTTTGGAAACGAAATTGTAGTTGATTTCGAAAGAACAAATGGTTTTCCCGTTCCAAGATGGACGGTTTGCGGAAGTGGAATAACATTGTAATCAACCGATTTTGGACTTTGAGCCATCGCTGATCCCAATCCAAAAAATACTAAAAAGCAAATAATGTATTTTTTCATCGTTAATTATTTTGTTCTATTCGAACGTTTGCAAGATACTTTTTTCCAAACCATTAAGCTCATTAAGTTCGCTTCTCGACTGTTATTTAGCTTACTTAAAACCTTAATTTCCTTAATACTCTAAATGGTTGTAAAAACCTAGATACATTTAAAAGTTTATATTTTTTCACAAAATCAGCTACTTTGATTTATTGTTTTTCATTGGTCATCGTAAAAACTAATTCTCCTCCATTTATTATATCGCTATGCTTAAAAAATGGTGTTTTTAATTGTTTACCATTTAATCGTACCGAAGCTACATATTTGTTTAGGGCGCTATTGTTTTGTGCTTTGATATTTAAGGTTTTTCCGTTTTCAAGTGCAATACTGGCCTTGTCAAACAAAGGTCTGGATATCGTATAAGTTGGGTCACCAGGAGCTACCTGATAAAACCCTAAAGCATTAAAAATGTACCAAGACGACATTTGACCGCAATCTTCATTACCACTTAAACCGTCGGGAGCATTTCGATACTGCTCTTTCATAATTTTATCTGCCAATTCTTGGGTTTTAAAGGCTTTATTGATGTAATTGTAAAAATAAATGATGTGATGACTCGGTTCGTTTCCGTGCGCATATTGCCCTATCAAGCCCGAAATATCTGCCGATGCTTCTTCTCCTTCGACCACCGCTTTTGTATTAAATAAAGCATCTAAATTTCTCTCGAAGTTCGACTTTCCTCCCATTAATTTGATTAAACCTGGAACATCTTGGGGTACAAACCAAGTCCATTGCCAAGCATTTCCTTCGCAATACGGACTATTCATATGATTGGAATAAGAAGGATTGAATGGGCCAATGAATTTTCCGTTGCTATCTAAAGCACGCATATAGCCTGTTTCTTTATCGAAATATTTCTTGTATCGAGAGCCTCTTTCACTCAACCATTTGTAATCTTCTGTCTTGCCCATATCTTTGGCCACTTGCGCCAATGCCCAATCACAATACGCATATTCCAATCCTCGTGAAGTGGCAAAAATAACGTCTTTATCCGCTGGGATGAAACCCATTTCTTCATTATACTGTTTTCCTTTGGTCATCAACCATTCCCAAATAGCGGGATGATTTACCTTGATTCCGGTTGTATCATAAGGGATGGAACGTTTCATTGCTTTGTATGCCAGCTCGGTATCGTAGTCTCTAATTCCTTTGGTGTAGGCATCGGCAATAACAGATGTAGCGTGGGCTCCAATCATTGTGCCTGTATAATTAGAAGCGAGACCCCACATTGGCAACAGTCCCCCTTGCTGGTATTTGAGCAACATCGAATTGATGAATTCATTGGTTTTTGATGGCTGAATTAAACTCACCAATGGCATTTGTGCCCGAAAAGTATCCCAAAGTGAAAAAACGGTGTAATAGGTTCCTTTATCTAAAGTATGAATTTTTAAATCCTGACCTCGGTATCTTTTATCGACATCCGAGTAGGTTGAAGGATGAATAAAAGCGTGGTACATTCCGGTATAAAAGATGATTTTTTCGTCTTGTGAACCACCTTCGACTTTTATTTTTTGCAATTGTTGTTCCCAAGAATCATTGGCTAAAGTTCTCACTTTATCAAAATCCCAATCGGGTATTTCTGTATCCAAATTGTTTAACGCTCCCTGTTCATCAACGGCTGAAATGCCCACTTTTACGTTGACTTCTTTTGGATTATCAAAAGTCAAAACCGCTTTTACATTTTCATCATTCAACGTAATTCCAGTAATTTCCTTGTTTTGTTTGTACAACTTTACCGAAAAAGGTTTATCGAATTTAGCATAAAAATAAACGTAGTCTCTTTTTGACCAACCTTCTGTAAGACGCATACCGCGAATTTCGGTATTGCTGATGATTTCGATACTCGATTGCAGTACTTTTTGATTGTGTAAATTATGGTGCAAATCGATAATTATTCCCGACTCGCCAGCTGGAAATTGGTATTTGTGAAATCCCGCTCGAGTTGAGGCCGTTAGTTCGGCTTGGATTCCGTTATCAAAAGCCACTTTGTAATACCCTGGACTTGCAATTTCATTTTGATGCGAAAAGGCCAAGGGATAATATTTTTGAAGGGTATCGTTCTGCATTTTTAGTTTTCCGATAAAAGGAGTAAAAAGTACATCGGCAAAATCGGTCATTCCTGTTCCGCTCAGGTGGCGGTGCGAAAAACCCAAAATACTTTTGTCATCCGTATAATAACCGCCACAAGCATCCCAACCTTGAGTACGAGTATCCGGACTGAGTTGAACCATACCATAAGGAACAACAGCCCCGGGAAAAGTGTGACCGTGACCACCTGTCCCAATAAACGGATTTACTAACTTTGTTAATCTAATTACACCATCAAATCTATCGTTTGATGAAGAGATAAATAGAAAAGCTAGAAGTACTAAAGGGATAATTTTCTTCATTTTATATCGAAATTAAAATTTATTAATGGCTTGTTCCAGTAACATCCAGTCGGATTCTTGAAGTTCTAAAACATAAGCATAGCCTTTTTCGTTTGGCGTTTCCAACCAAGTATTGACTAATTGTTGTTGGCTGCTTTCTATCAAACTTCCTTTGTTGTCCCAAGTTTCATTGCAACACAAGCAGCCCATCGAAGGAGTTTGTGGATAAAATTCTTTGCCAATATACAAATTTGGATCTATCGTTGTGCCGTGAAAATGGATTTCGGTTCTACCCGCTTTTCCCGCCCAAAATGTTTGTTGTAAAAGCGTGTTATTTTGAAGGGCTGCTGGAAAAAAACTAAGGTAATTTTCTAAAGTAAATTGGGTAGTAGGTTTATCGAAAAAAGAAACTGCCTCGCATTCAAAAGGCAAAAAAGTAACAAAACTCAAAGTGGGTCCAATAAACAGGTTTTCGGATTTATGCAAAGAATCAATTTTAAAAAGACCTACAGGCGTATTTCCGTTTGTAATATACATCGGCAAATTAGTAGCAGAGCGCGCTAATTGATTGATTAGAACTAATTGTCCCTTGTCTTTTACTAGAGA